>JABSOG010000079.1 GCA_013216025.1 Algicola sp.
TTTTTTTTTCGCAACGTAGTTGCCATTAGGGCGGCGGTCGGGGGGGATGGTGGCTTTTCTCTCATTCACGAGCACCAAAGGTATGATGTAAAGTCCGGGACTCGGTAAGCAGACCGTCCAAAACAAGGATGTTTTGGCCGAGCCTACACGGACGTACTTGTTGCGTGTCTGATTACCGAGTCCCGGGCTTTAAAATCTCAAACCTTGGTCTCGTGCTCACACCCCACTTCGTCGCACCAGCGACGATACCACCCACCACCCCCGCATTTACTGCGCCAAAGCCTTATCCAACAGCTCAGCCGTCTCAATCAAACCCTTAATATAGGCTTGGTCAGCAGCCGGTATCGACGTCACATCGGCTTTAATCTGCTCCAACTCCTTACCTAAAATACGCCTGTTGCGATCCAGCAACCCTTGCAGCAAGTCTTGATCGCAGACCGGGAAACTGGCGTTACCGTCAAGCTGCTGCGGGGTCAATTGGTAGCCTGCCAGCAACTCCTTTCTGATCTTTTGCGATGGGGTGTCTCGTTGGTCATAAATGATTTCTCGAATGATGCGCAAGTCAGCCATACGACCCCCGCCCAACCCCTGTGCAATTTTTTCTAGCTCAGGAAATACCGCATCCTTTAACGCATCTCTGGTAGAACAAAAAGACTTCATGTTCGGCGTCCAGTGAATGATCCCGTCTAAACCATAACGCTCTGCTTTGTGCTCATTGCCTTGTGCAGCAGTCAGTTGTTCTTCGCCTATTTCCAACTGCCCCAGCGTTTCATTGTCTTCACACGCCCAGATAAACAGCAGTTCTAAGTAGGTATAAAGTGATTTTTCGTATTCATAACCACTTTGATCATCAAACGAAAACGGCGCTTCCAGTACTCTAATCTCAATACGGTTACGCTGCGCGGCAATAAACTTTTCGATATTGTCCATCCGCCAGGTATCAATGGCTTTGCATTGCTCTAGCAGATTGCGCTTTTTAAGCCGACGCTGCGCTTCTTCGGGTAAACCATCACCATGACGAAAGCAATGAAACAACAAGGTTTTAACGATATCCGGTGACTCGATATCGATTTCTTGTTCTTTGGCAAAATCCTCAAAAGACTGGGTTGGAAACACCACAGGCTGGGGCCGCACGGGAATATGAATGTCACCGCCACCAATTAACTGCGACCGTCTGGCAAACTTCTTAATAGTTTCACGAAAATCCGCAGCACGATAAATCCCCGACACATCCATTTCTTCTCTGGCTGGCCACACGCTGCCCATTCTGCCACTGTCAAAAGGCGTTATGGTGGTATTATAAATAATCCCCTCGCCCTGCTTTTTTGGTGCAACATCAAAGCACAGTGGCGAACCACTAGTGAAAGGCACAAACAAAAAGCTCAAATAACGCAACCGTCCACTGACCTCAATAGTTCGCGTATCCAAAGATTCTTTATCAATCCAAGGGGCCGAAATATTAAAGTGGTCACCACAGGCACTGGCATAACGATTACCAAAATCACGTCCTTGCAGAATATAAGAAAAATAGGCCCACTTATACAATCCGGCACTCTGCGTAACCCACTCAGGGTGTGCATCCACATCAACAGGCTGCCAAGTTGAACCGTGCAAAGGAAAAATAGTGTCATCGATTAACTGCAAAGCCCGGTCAGTAATGTAAGTAAGTAACCGTATAGACATCGCTGCGCTTCTTGGTGCGTGTGTTGGCTCGCCATTCACTTCAATCATGCATTTAACCAATTCTTCGACGTAAGATTTAACCAGTGGTGCCTCACTGTCGGCCAATATTTTTTGCAACAATTGACGAACCGCAATCAATGGCGTACGACCATCAGCAGTGATATTTATCGGCTCAAATGTGCCCTTGCGAACACAAAAATTTTCTCGCTCTAAACCAATTGAAGGCTTTTCTTCCTTGGCACGACGAATTTTTTCTAAAAGTTCACTGTTCATGGATGCTCTCCAAAGCTGTTATTCGAGTGGTTTACGTTAAGCGCTCGGCTGGCCAAACACTCAACAAAAATGGTCATCCAATCTGCCTGATAATCTGGTCGGTCAAACAAAGCCTGATTGAATTCAATCTCTAAACCAAAATATTGGTCGCCGTCAAACCTTTTGCGCAGCGCTGGAATAATGCCATCCTGTACGCCGGTATAAGGATAATTGCGCCTGACTTTTATACTCGGCAACAGTCGAGCCAAATCCTGTTGAAACGCCAATGCAAATTCACTTTCTAATGGCCTAGACGGGTCGTAAAGTAAACCAACATCACACTGGCGTACAACACCATCATATTCAGGGGTAAAACTGTGAATAGATAGATGCACCGCGCGGTGTTCAGCGCTGACATCCAGCACATTTTGATGAACAGCATCACGATAAGGTCGGTAATATAGACGCTTTATTTCGTCTCGTTGTTGCTTTGCCAAGGGTTTGCTATAACGCGAGAATAACCGTCGATGGTGGCCCGAACGGTTTAAATCCACCAGTAATCGGGAGTACTCCCCTAAGTGTGGTACCACATCAAGGCGCTTGGCCAGCGCTTCAACCACTTCAGGTACACCAATATCCCACCCTTCGTGTGTCGTTAATACGTCTTGCGCATCGGCAAATACAGTTTGGTATTGTGGGGGAATATTATTGCTGGCGTGCTCACAGGTAAGCACAATACTGGTTTGCTGCATGGCTGATTTAATCTCCAAATACGGGGTCAAATTGGGTTAAGTATAAGCCAATTGGCCATCAACATAGCCAAAAATGGTCAAATAGATTAACATCCTAAAAAACCAGCCATAATCAGGAAAAACCATGAAACACCTCATCACCATAATCATCGCTATCGTCTGCTTTGGGGCGGGTTATTTCATTGGTGACAATCAAAAAGCCGAGCCAGCACCAGTCGAAACGGTTGAGCTTTCTTTACCGGAAAATCAACAACAACCCCAAAAAACAGCGCCCAATGACACCATCTCAGCCCAAACCCGCCAAAAAGCACAAATAATGGCGAAGAAAATGGTCGCCGACAACAAAGACGCCACCATCACCAAACTGTCGAAACAAGTCAGCCAGTTAAAAGCCCAGCTAGAGTTTCAAGCGCAACAAGCTGAAGATGACCGTCTAGCCAATATTGATTCTTCAAGTCGGCAATACAATGACGAAAGCACAGCCAATGAGCCTGACCCCCAGCGCACCACCATCAGCAAAGAAGAAGCACAAACCCTGCTGCCCAAACCATTTTCTAACGTACTTGCAGGCTCCAGTGGTACTTTAGTCAAAACCTACGATAAATTCAGCAAAGAAACCCGAGATTTCAACTGGGCACTGTTAATGGAAAACAACATCAAAGACTTTATCACCATGCACGAATTGAGTAGTGATGTTCGCCTCGAAGCGGTCAATTGCAAAACCGATACCTGCGAGATCATGGGTTTTGAATTGATAGACAAATCTTGGGCTTATGTGTTTAACGACATGAAACGCCAAGACTGGTGGAAATTCAAGGGTACCCACTCCAGCAGCCGTACAAGCGATGAAAAAAGTTATTTTTACATCTTAACATCACGCAAAACGTAATAGAGGCGGCGAAATTATTATAAGGTCAATTAATGCCTAGCCCACTAATTACTGCTATAATCCCGCGCGTAATTTCGATGTAGTAAAAGTGAGCGTAGCCCCGTTATGATTAAAAAAACGAACACCCTAGTTAAAGACACTAAGTTTGATGAACTGTTAGACTTTCCCTGCCAAATGAAATTCAAGATCATGGGGCTGGCTCAAGACAGCTTACCGGGAAAGATTATCGAGGTGCTGCAAATCCACGCCCCCGGCGATTATGCACCCACCATCAAACCCAGTTCAAAAGGCACCTATCATTCTGTTGCTGTGTCAGTTACCGTGACCAGTAAAGAACATATCGAGTTGCTCTACAACGAACTTGGCAACATCGATATCGTCAAATACGTGTTATAAACTATCCGTTGGAGTCAGCTTTGTCACACTCTCAATCAGAACCACAAACAGAACCAGAATCAACGTCACAAACAGAGCCGCAGGCAGTACAACAGCACCCGTTAATCGTCCGCCAACTTGGCCGTTACGCTTATGTGCCGGTATGGCACGCGATGCAAAAATTCACCGACGACCGTGATGAAAATACTCAGGACGAAATCTGGATAGTCGAACACGACCCGGTATTCACTCAAGGTCAGGCCGGAAAAGCCGAACACTTGTTGTTTCCCGGCGACATTGAGGTCGTCAAAGTTGACCGTGGCGGTCAGGTCACTTATCACGGACCCGGCCAAATTGTGGTTTATGTGTTGATTGACCTGCGCCGCAGAAAAATCGGGGTGCGCGAATTAGTCACCTTGATAGAAAATGCGATTGTCGCCACCTTAGCCGATCACAACATTACCGCCGCACCAAAAGCCGATGCGCCGGGGGTTTATGTCGACGGTAAAAAAATTGCGTCTTTGGGGCTTAGAGTCCGCAAAGGCTGTACTTTTCACGGCTTGGCACTGAACGTCGACATGGACCTTGAGCCTTTCTTGCGCATCAACCCTTGCGGTTATGCCGGGCTGCAAATGATCCAGTGCACCGACTTTGCCGATGCACAAACGTTTACCGGCGTTGAGCAACAGCTCACCGGCCATTTGTCACGCTTGTTTCAAGCATCCGAACTTTCATTCATCACAGGATTAGAGCATCAAAATGAGTAAATCAGCCCGACTGCAACCAGGTGTTAAATTGCGCGATGCCGACAAGATGGCATTAATCCCAATAAAAGTGATCCCCAGTGATCGCAAAACCATGCTGAAAAAACCCAGCTGGTTAAAAATAAAATTACCCAAATCGACCGAGAAAATTCAAAAGATTAAAGCGGCGATGCGCAAACACGGCCTCCACTCGGTATGCGAAGAGGCCTCGTGCCCTAACCTGCCTGAATGCTTTAATCACGGCACAGCCACCTTTATGATCCTCGGTGACATCTGTACTCGCCGCTGTCCATTTTGTGATGTTGGCCACGGCAAACCCCTGCCAGTCAACGCCGAGGAACCAGAAAAACTGGCCCTGACCATTCGTGACATGAACCTCAAATACGTGGTCATCACCTCAGTCGACCGTGATGACTTACGTGACGGCGGTGCCCAGCATTACGCCGATTGCATCGAACAAATCCGCTTACATTGCCCGGATATCAGAATCGAAATACTGGTACCCGATTTCAAAGGCCGCATGGACAAAGCACTAGAAATTCTCGACAAAAATCCGCCAGACGTCTTTAACCACAACCTCGAAACTGCGCCTCACCTATACAAAGAAGCGCGTCCGGGTGCCGATTACAAATGGTCGCTAGAGCTGTTAAAGCGTTTCAAGGCAATGCATCCAACCATTCCAACCAAATCAGGTTTGATGGTAGGTTTGGGTGAAACCAACGAAGATATCGTCGAAGTACTCAAAGACTTGCGCGAACACAATGTAGACATGTTGACCGTTGGCCAATACTTGCAACCCAGCATCCATCACTTGGCGGTAAAACGTTACGTATCACCCGATGAGTTTGGTGAGCTAAAAGCCGCCGCCGATGAGCTGGGCTTCGAGAACGCGGCCTGTGGCCCGTTTGTTCGTTCGTCTTATCACGCAGATTTACAGGCGGCGGGTACAGCCGTCTCGTAAAAATTCAATATCATGAGAATTCACAAAAATAAAATAACAGGATCACAACTTGAGCCATAAAATAGAAAAAGCCGTCATACCGGTCGCTGGCCTTGGTACACGCATGTTGCCCGCCACCAAAGCCATTCCAAAAGAAATGTTACCGGTAGTCGACAAACCGTTGATCCAATATGTGGTCGCAGAGGCCATTGCAGCGGGTATTAAGCAAATCGTGTTGGTGACCCACTCCAGTAAAAACTCCATTGAGAACCACTTCGATAAAAGTTTTGAACTCGAAGCCCAGCTCGAAAAACGTCTAAAAAGACAATTGCTGGCCGAAGTCCAAAGCATCTGCCCCAAGGATGTCAGCATCATGCACATTCGCCAAGCTGAAGCCAAAGGTTTGGGTCACGCCATATTGGCAGCACGCCCGGTCGTGGGTGATAACCCCTTTGCCGTTATCTTGCCAGACGTATTAATCAACGAATACAGCTGTGATTTAAAAACAGAAAACCTCGCCAGAATGATCGAATTGTTTGAGCAAGACGACACCAGCCAAATCATGCTTGAAGAAGTACCTCGCTCGGAAGTGAACCAGTACGGTATCGCCGATTTGAACGGCAAAGAACTGGCCCCCGGCGAATCGGCACCCATGACCAGTATTGTCGAAAAGCCAGATATTGAATCTGCACCGTCTAATTTGTCTGTGGTGGGCCGTTATGTATTGTCGAGCAAGATATGGGATTGTTTGGACTTCACACCACCGGGCGCAGGTGACGAAATTCAACTCACTGATGCGATAGCGTCGTTAATGAAGCAAGAGCCTGTCAACGCCTTTTATATGACCGGCAAAAGCAACGACTGCGGTTCGAAGCTGGGTTATATGAAAGCCAACCTCGAATACGGCATCAAGCACAGCGTACTGGGTGACGACTTTAAACGGATTGTTAAAGACTTGGCTAAAACGTTGTAGGTTTTTTGGGGGCTTCGCCCCTACGCCTCGTGCCTTCGGTTGTTAAAAAAGATCTCAACACGGAGGCACGGAGTAAAGAAAGAGGAAAAGATAAAACAACAATACAGCAACAAAAGATAACCATAAAAACCAAATGCCCTTTCACCCTAATCTCTTTTGATTTTGCCCTTCTCTTTCTTTTTCCGTGACTCCGTGCCTCCGTGTTGAAGCTTTTGACCTTAATGCGCGGCGCCCACCAAAAAATCAATAAGTATTCTTACCCTTCACAATACTCAAGGCAGTCTTAATCAAGATTTCGAAATAGAAAGGCACCGAAAAGCGTTTGGCCCATTCGTTATCAAAGCGGATAATATCTTCCATTGGCAGGTCTGAACGACCGTTGATCTGAGCCAAACCGGTGATGCCAGGTTTGGTTTTTAAGCGTGAGAACCACGACTTGGGAAAGTTTTCGTACTCGGCTGGCACCCAGGGGCGCGGGCCTACCAACGACATAGTGCCTGTCAGCACGTTTAGCAGTTGTGGCAATTCATCAATACTGGTTTTGCGAATGACGGCACCGAGGCGGGTGATCCGCGGGTCGTTTTTCAGCTTAATGGTATATTTGTTGACCTTCTCAAGCTGTTCGGTGCCGTCAAGTTCAACGTTTCTCATGCTCCTAAACTTGAGCATATTGAACGGCTTACCGTCCAAACCAAACCTTTTCTGAACAAAAAACACCGAAAAGCCTAGGTCAAAAAACACCAACACCGACACGACAATGAGCACCGGAGACAGCATAATTAATGCTGCCAACGCAATCACTATATCTAAAAAACGAATGATTACTTTTTGCATAACTGTTGAATTTTAATCGCCAATCGTAACGCTTCAACACCATGATAAGCCGTTACCAGCGGTTCTTTGTCTTCGAGTATCGACTCAACAAAGTTACTGTGCTCAGCCATCAAAGGTTCAACATTTGGCACAAATACCCGTTCGACCAGATACTCCTGCTTATAAGTCACTTCTTGTAAGTCGCTGATATACCGGCCCACTGCGCGGCGATTAATCTCAATCTCCTTACGCAAAAAATCGACCTTGATATAACAGTCAGAACAACTGATGTTAAGCATACGATACTTGGTTTGCGATACTTTACTGGCGATAACCGTAGCAACAGAACCGTTGGGGGCCATCAATTCGGCGCTAACATGGTCATAGTTTGGCGAGTGGAAACAACCGCCGCTGGCGCCAACCACTTCAAGGTTGCCACCGAGAATTTGGTTAATCGCATCCAAATCGTGGATCATCAAATCAAGCACCACATCAACATCATTGGCGCGGCTGACGTTGTAGCTCAAACGGTTAGAATTAATCGCTAGAATATCTTCCTGTTCACAAATCTTTTTCAGCTCAGGGAATACCGGGTTGTAACGCTCCACATGACCAACCTGAATGATAGTGCCATGCTGCTCGCTCATGCGAATCAGCTCTTCACCTTCTTCAACGGTCACCGTGATGGGCTTTTCAATCAAACAATGCTTGCCGGCTTCAATGGCGGCCTTGGCAATTTCAAAATGACTTGAGGTAGGCGAGGCAATCACAACCGCTTCACAGGCATCCAACAAGTCGTTTAACTGGCCAAAATACTCAACACCAAAGACATTGGCCACTTCACGGCCAACCGTATCATTGGGATCATAAACACCGGCACAATGGATAATCGGATGCGAACTGGCAATACGAACGTGGTTGCGGCCCATGCTGCCGGCACCAACAATACCAATTCGTACAGTTTTTGTGGGTTTATTCATGCTTGTTGTCCAAACCTGTTATGTTACTTTGCGTCGAAAAAAGCCAAAATGGTGCTGGCTACCTTGCTTACTTCTGCCTCAGTCAAACCCGGATGCACCGGAATTGACAATACCTTGGTGGCATGACTTTGCGCTACGTCATCACAATCATACTCACAACGGTCTTTATAAAATGGCTGTTCAGTCATGCTAAAGGGATAAACTACCGCACTACCAATAT
This sequence comes from Algicola sp., assembly GCA_013216025.1. Classification (GTDB taxonomy): domain Bacteria; phylum Pseudomonadota; class Gammaproteobacteria; order Enterobacterales; family Alteromonadaceae; genus JABSOG01. The sequence continues at coordinate 8,642 of JABSOG010000079.1, forward strand.
CATGCGCCTTGAGATATGCCTGTAACTCATCACGACTAGCCCCTTCAAGGCGCATCGTATATTGATGGTAAACGTGTTTATAACCGTCATTGACCGCAGGCAAAACCAGCTGGTCTTGTCCGGCCAGCAACTCGTTATAAGTGGCGGCATTAAAACGGCGTTTTTGATTAAAACCGTCAAGACGCTTAATTTGCTCGAGGCCAATGGCGGCCGAGATATTGGTCATGCGGTAATTGAAACCCAGCACATCATGCAGATATTGATCAACCCTGCCATGATTAACATATTTTCGGGCTTTTTTGGCAATCTCTTCATCTTTAAACAAACAAATGCCACCTTCACCGGTGGTCATATTCTTGGTCGGATAAAAACTAAAACAAGACGCATCACCAAAGCTACCCGCTTTTTTGCCGTCAATTTCAGCGCCGTGAGACTGGGCACAATCTTCAATCACTTTGAGGTTGTACTGCTTAGCAATGGCCATAATGCGCGGCATGTCACACGCCAAACCAAACAAATGCACTGGCATAATCGCTTTCATCGACTCATCGTAATTTTTATCGAGATACTCAGCCAACTTATCGGCATCCATCAGATAACTGTCCGGATTAATATCAACAAAAACCGGGGTCGCATCACAAAACAAAATCGAATTGCTTGAGGCAATAAATGTAAACGGGGTGGTAATGACCTTATCACCGGGTTTGATATCCAGCGCCAACAAAGCCGCATGCAAAGCCGTGGTACCATTGGTGGTTGCTACGCCATGGGCCATCTCGCCATATTGCGCGAACGCTATTTCAAATTCAGTTACGACAGCACCACAGGCAATCATACCGGAGCGCATCACGGCGGTTACCGCATTTATTTCTTCTTCACCTATAAAAGGCTTGGCCATTGAAATCATCAAAATCCTCGAAATCTCTCTTTCATTACCACATTAACGGGGTAATAGTTTTAATCTGTCTTTATCGATGTTTAACACTTCACCATCTTGTGGGTGCTGGTAAACAATCTGGTTGTCTTTAACGCCAGTGACATGCTCGGGCATGACTTTTGAACCGTTCTTATAAACGTAAGCAATGGCTTTAGCGGGGTTTCCGGCAACTAATACATGGGGAGCCACTGAGCGGGTAACCACACTGCCTGCCGCTATCATCGCGTAATTACCAATGGTGGTACCACACACAATCGTACAATTGGCGCCAAGTGATGCACCTTTTTCAATTAGGGTGGGGGTTACCTGCCAGTCGGGAGCGACTGCGCGAGGCCTAAGATCATTAGTAAATACCACGCAAGGGCCAACAAACACTTCGTCTTCAATGGTCACGCCGTGGTACACCGACACATTGTTTTGAATCTTGACACGTTCACCAATCGTTACCGCAAAATCGACATAACAATTTTTAGAAATGATGGTACCCGCGCCAATTGCTGTGTTCTCACGAATTTGAACCAAGTTCCAGATTTTACAGCCTGCGCCTAATTGAGCTTGGGCTGAAACTTCGGCCGTATCGTGTATAAATGTATCTTTATCCATATCACCTGTTGCTAACAATGCCGCAGTGGTCTCACCAAAAAGCGGACCTGCAAATAAAATTCCGGCGATTATACCACAACCAAACCGAAAGCCACGTTCTAAAACGTTTTCAAGGGGATGTTCTGAATAAAATGCGCATTAATTTGACCCGCAGTTTAATTAATCACCAAACTAATCTAGAGGTTGGTGCAAAGCCAACTACACCCGCCTACACCGCTGCCGAACGACCCTTAAACCCACCAAACAGCAAAATACAGGCTTGAACCGCCGTTGCCACCGATGTAGCCACCGCCAAACCCTGGGCGCCGTAGTGTTCTACCAGAATAATATCCAGCACAATATTCACCACCGTAGCCGCCAACCCTGCTCGCAATGGCGTTTTAAAATCTTCGAGTGCAAAACGCACTTTGGCATTAAACAACACCAGTCCATGAGCAATCAAACCTGCACCGTAAGCCACCAATAACGGTGCCGTCATCGCCACGTCTGAGGCATCGAATTCGCCGTATTGAAACAACAACGAAATGATCTCGGTGCTGGCTAACATCAGCACCAAAGAGGCGACTGCGCTAAGCGCTACCACAACCACATTAATTTTAAACTTGACCGCCGCAAACTCAGCGTGTTTGTCGCGCAGCGCTATCAGCTTGGGATACAACACAATAACAATGGCAAACACGGCGGTATACAGCGGCAGTGTCATTACTTTGTAGGCAAAATTGATGGCCGCCACATTACCCTCACCCAACTCTGAGGCAAAATAACGATCGACAAACAAAGAAGTAATAATGGTCGACACACCAATAGCCGCGTACCAGGTATTTTTATAAATAATTTTAGCGTCAGGGGTGGTCATTGCCGCCCACGAAAACCCCTTCAAATTAATCCGTTTCGGGTCAAACACCACCGCAAACTGAAGGAAAAAGCCCAGCGTAATGCCAATAGCAATACCCATCGCCCCCATCACTTTATATAACAACAAAATGCCAATAAACGTGCCAATATTAGGCATTAATTCAGAAATGGATACCCGCAAAAAAGACTGTTCGAGGTGACGTATTCCCTTGGCCCAATAAAACACCGCCGACAGACCCGCACTAACGGCAGAGAACATCACAATCTGATTGGCCAATTCTTTACCTTCGCCTTCGAGTCCGGGGGCAAACAGCGAGACCATTTGCTCGTTCAACGTCAAAAACACCACAGCAACCAATGCCGCTACAATCAAAATCGGATAAAGCGTCTGCTCAATGAGCAAATCGTTGTCTGGCGTACGAATACGGGTCATCGCCGCGTTGGCATAGGCATAACAAAAAATACCAAAAAAGAACGTCAACGGCGCCAAACCAATCAATATGCCGTCGCTCACCGAAGAAGCACCAAACAGAAAAGCAATCGACACCTCACGGCCAAATCCCAAGGCATGACCAATCAGAGTGAAGCTAAATACGGTGATGTAACTTTTATAACGCTGCACAAAAGCCATAATGCGGTTCATCCCGGCAAATCCCTCGTTTCATCCCGCGCTAACAGCTTCTGATAAATTGACACTACCTCAATGATAATATGCCCTAACTTAAAGCAACCATTACTACCTGCGGCATTGTCGACGACCTCTTGATACGCAGGTGTTCCATAAAGATCCAGGCACTTCTGCACCTTTTGTACATTATCTTGAACAAATTCCTCTTCAGAATTTTCCAGCAAAAAACCATTGTAGTCGTCCTGCACCTGAATAAATGCCCCAACCGACTTGGTTGCAATAACGGGAACACCGCAAGCCATAGCTTCACTCATAACCAAACCAAATGACTCCAGGCGTGACAAACTGATGACGAATTTGCTCTGATAGAAATACTGCTTCATTTGTTCTGGAGGGCAAAGACCAAGGCGGACCAGTTTATGCCTGTCTGATTGAAACTGCTCGATAGCCCGGGCTTCGACGCCATCACCTATCACACCAACGGTCAGTTCACCCTCAAGCTTCTCCAATAACGCCATTAAACGATCGGTACCCTTGTTAATCACCAATCGTCCTACCATTAGCAAGTCAAAAACCTTTTCTGATACCTGAGGTCGCTCTAGTTCAAAACTATCAAGGATCCCCGCACTGAGCACAGTGTAACTACTTGGATTTGCGAAAAAACCGTTCCTAAGACCTTCACTGACAAAAATATGATGGTCAACAAAACGATTAGGTGCCCGATAAATCCACGAGAGATTGCGATATTTGCTGACATCGCCACCATGCAAAGTCACCACAATTTTGGTTTTGGGATTACGCAAGAACTTATAGACCAAAGCATACAAAATGGTGGGAAAATAATAATGAACATGAATGATATCAAATTTTTTCCGGGTAAAAATCGCTTGGGTAAAAAGCTGGATCAGCAACAAAAGATACTTTTTCAGCAAACCGGCAAACGACTTATCAACCGACGTTATGCCCAGATACAACAAATGGTCTATTTCATCCATTTTGTTAAGTACGTCCACCTGATTTTGCACAAACAAACCATAAGCCACATGTACTTTACTGGGTTTCATATTAGACAACACGAGTAAATTCAAAAGTTTTCCTCTTTGATTTGATGTTTTTTTCGAAAGTGAAGGTACGAATAGATAGTGGCTGCCAAAGTACAAACCTGAGGAGCGTATAAGGCATGACCAGCGACGAGACCGTGAAAAAGAAACAGCGTCAACGCCATAAAACAGCCAAAGAACTCAACACTGCGCTTTTGGAAAAACAACCGCATCGCCATAAACCAATAATAAAAATGAAAGCTCAGGATACAGATGGTCAACAGCGCACCGTATAGCCCATATAAGTCCAAAAAGTCCTGTTCTACTGAACGGTAGTTCGGCGATAGTTCACGCCCCACTTTCGCTGTCAGCCTTTTAATCGACAGCTCTTCATAAAGCCTGTAATTAAACGTGACACCCTCGCCAATAACATCATCTACAACATCACGCCTTTTCAGCACAGCTATTGCAGCGTCTTCCAGATAAACCCTAGGACTGACCCCTTCCATCAATTGAGTGAATTTTTCAATATGAAAAGACAGCTCTTCAAAATTGTCGTAAACCAGTTTTGTCACATAAGAGCCGACACTGATGAGCGTGGATAAAATAACCACTTTAAGGAACCGGGTTTTATTGGAGCGGCTTTTTTTAAACATCACAAACGCCATAACAAAGCTAAACGTCACCCCAACAACCCCACCCCAGGCCGCTCGGGAGCCGATCATCGATATCCCGAAGGTAACCAGAACGATGAGCGCACCATTGAGCCATCGTCCCTGCTGCCAAAACCGAACCCAAATAAAAACCAAAGATATCAACATTGCCAATCCAATGTCATTGCCGCCGACAAAAAACGACTTGATACCAAAAGCCCACGGACCATAAGTCAGTCGGCCAATGCCGGTAACAAACGAAAAAACAATGGATAAGGCAGAGATCGCACCATAAGCAATAACACAGGTACACATCAATTTAAGCAGGTTTTCACCCCGAGAATAAGCCTGTTGCAAAGCAAAACTCAAGATAAGCGTCAGGCTCATCGGGTAAATCACTTTCAAAAAGGTATTGAGGTTCAGGAATAACGGAATGCTCCCCTGACGACTGATCCATAAGCACATAAAGAAAAGCCATACCACAATAAGGGTTTTGACAAACCAGGATTGAAAAGTATTTTCCTTAAACACCACCACCACAAACATAGCCATAATGGTGATACGAAACAACATACTAAAAGGAATAATAGCCAACCCATAAAAATCCAATACACCATAAAAAATGTCCACCAGAACACTGAGGAACAGAATATAAATGATGATAAATCTTGGTGAGAATGCGTAGTTCATAACAAGGTTGCAGACAAAAAAGGGTTATTCACCCTCGTTTGTGGAAATATCCTATTGTTAACGGTTTTTTTTCAATGCCTGGTAGGCATGAACACCAAACAAAGACAATAAGCCGCCAAAAGCGGTAAAGAGGATAACAAGAACACTCCGCATAGGCTTACTTTTTCTTTCCGGCACAATAGCTGCGTCGATGGTTTTAAACACAAACTCCTCGCGGGCCTCGGCCAGCATGGCCTTTTTGGTTTGTTCCTGAATCAATTGATAAAACACATTTCTTAACTCGGCTACCTGGGTATTTTCAATTTGCTTATTCAAATATTCAATACTCCGGGCTGATTCACGATGTTGTTGATCACGCATGTAGCTGTTTAATTCTTTAACCAGTAGCGTCAACCATTGTTGGGCGATATAGGGAGAGTAATATTCCAAAGTTACCTTAACAGTACCAGACTTGCTATCACGGTTAAACGACAAACGTTTTCTAAAAGCTTCATACGCTTCAAAATAGGTGGGGATAACCTGTTTGGGATAACTGACTTTGCGGATCCACTTTTTGCTTTGGCTATCATAATCCTTATCATCAAGGATCAGCGTATCGGTGGTATGGTCCCACTCTTTGGCGGCGATCAAAGGCACGAGTAGCTCGTGGCGTTCGATAAACCCCATCAAAAACTGTTTGGAGCGAAAAATTTCCAACGCCAAACTGATTTTATCGGCGCCCTTGCCGCCAAGGCTGATCCCGGCCAAAGACGCCAAAGAACCAAACTGATTGGCCAAAGCCGCCAGACCCCCGCCTTTTTGCTCATCTGAAGGCGACAGCAATACATTCGCTTTATACTGATCAGGAATAGACAAGGCGATAAGCACAGAAGCTACGCCAAACAGAGCGGTGAAAGCAATGATCGGCCATTTATAATGCCAACTGAGGAGAACAAACTCTTTAAAGCTGAAATAACCGCTTTGTTGGGCTGGGGTTTGCTCTTTGACTGGTACTTGGGTCTGTTCTTGGGTCTGTTCTTGGGTCAAGGTACTCACAGGCTTTCCTAAACTTCGTTCGAATTTTTCGCGGCGGGAGTATAACACAGACCTTGGGGGTTAGCCTATTGGGCTGCTAAAGAAAATGCGGCTAGGATTAAAACGCCGTAGGGGCCACCCCCGTGTGCGCCCCTACGGTTAAATTTGCAGGTATCGTGTTGTATCCTCACTTATGCCAGTTAGGCAAAAAATGCACCCGGATAAAAAATTTCAGTTTGACCAGTGCGTTACCCGCAAGCATCTGCCTGACCAGCTCCCCTAAACCAAATTTGTGATTTTGCGCGTACATATCCCAAAACGACTGGTTGGCGAGGTTTTTGGCCGTCATGCGGCCACCGTGTTTTTTGACAAACTGATGATTGCCGCGAATATTACGCTCGGTGGTGGTAATACGTTCGACCCCGGCATTACGACTGAGAATATAACTGGGCGGATTGATACGCTTGGCATCGCCGAATTTTTCCATCAGGCAAGTCCAGGCATCGTAATCGATTCGTGCGGTTAAGGTGGTGTCAAAACCACAAATAGCCTTCATGCGTTCTTTGCGCACCAAAACTTGTGTGGTGGCATGGTTGTAACTGAGCTGATCTGACAAACTAAACACCATGGCTTTATCATCAGCGACCTTTTGCCGGTGACCATAATCCCACACCACCGAACTGCAAACAAACGCATATTTATCATCATAAGCGGCCATCAGTGTGGTTAAACGTTCGGGGGCAAAACTATCGTCATCATCTAAACCGGTGACAAACTCACCTTTGCTCTTCTCGATCGCCAAATTACGCGCCGCCGCCACACCCCGGCTTTGCTCATTGCGATAATAACTAAAATTATCATAACGTTGAGCATATTCCTCAAGCAAAGCAGGGGTATCGTCAGTCGAACCATCATCGACCACCACCAGCTCAAAATTGGGGTAATTTTGGCTCATCACCGAATCAATCGCCCGCTTGACCATCGGCCCGCGGTTTTTACTCGGCATATAAACGCTGATCTTAGCGCTTTGTTTGTCTCCTACCTTAGGAGCATCCATCGAATTAACCGTTGTCATTAACCTTCTAAACTCCTTTGCACGAAATCAAAAACCACGTCCCAGGTGTAATGCGCTTGCATCACTCGGCGTGACTGCTCACTCATTTGCTGCCATATCACTTGCTCGTTCAATAAAGTCACTACCGCATCGGCAAACCCACTTGGTGAATCTTCAACAAACAAATGCTCACCCGACACCAACTGATCAAGCCCTTCGGCGCCGACACTGGTCGCCACGGTTGGAATACCGCGATATAACCCATTGACCACCTTAACTTTTATGCCGCTGCCAAACCGCAAAGGCGCAACAAATACGCGGTGGCAATGATACAGTGATTCCAAGTCATCTACAAAACCGGCCAAGTGAATATCGGGTGCCAATTTCAATAACTTATCGCCCAGCACTTTTGAATGCTTGCCCACCACAGTAAAAGTCACGCCCGGGGCTTTGGCCTTAATCAACGGCCAAACGGCTTCAAGAAACCACATCAACCCATCGGCGTTGGCTTCCCAGCTTAGGGTGCCGACAAACAAAATAGCGGTGTTGGTCTGTTCAAATTGCATTGCAGGCAAATCAAAATTCTCTTCATCACCCAAATGATAGGTATCGACTAAATTGTGCTTAGCGGCCCCGGCGTCAACCAAAGCTTGGCTGTCGTTCGGCGCCGCCAGCACCGCATCAACTTGGGCGCACATGCTTACCTCGTATTGACGAATCCGTCGCGCCTCAAAAGCCAACACCGTTTTGAGCAACAGATTAGACGTTTGCTCGGCCATGCGTGACCACATCAAAAACTCAGCATTTTGCTGATGCACCACCACTCGGCCTTTAAAATCGGCAGGCACGTACTGAAACATCAAATACAAATCGACAAAAATCACATCAAACTGATGGGCAATGTCATTAACATGGGATTTAAACTCGCGGCTTTTATTGCGATAAATGGTCAAGGGAACACCGGTTAAACAACTGCGGGCAAAATTCAGCGGTGTACGGGCAATATTAAGCGGCGCTGAAAACACCGGCACATCACCCACTTCAGACTTAAAAGCCTCAAGGTTTTGTTGGTCAGCCTCGCCTTTTAAAAAACAACTGATGGCAAGCTCATGATCTTGCGCCAAAAACTTCACCAGACGGTAACTTTTAATCACCCCGCCACTGATTGGCGGATACGGCAACTGCGGGGTTAAAAACAACACTTTCATTAATCGGCGATTCCAAAATACTCAAGCAGTTGGTCGGCCATAAAAAACGGCTCTTTGCTATAAGGGTTAAAAGTGGTGTCGATGCACCGTTCAAGACAAGCCGCCAAATCGTCGAGT
>JABSOG010000799.1 GCA_013216025.1 Algicola sp.
CCGTCACCGAAATACTCGGTGAACAGCAGGTCAATCCGGCTGTTTTGACGTCAAAACTGTCGCTTTTGTTCGACCAACTTCATCAGGTGTATCTACAGGCCGACATCGACCCAGCCCTTCGAAAGCGTCAATTTATCTCTGCTCATGGATTGGTTATTCCTCCAGATTATTGTATCACCAGCCAAAAAGATACATTGCGGGTTCATGCCTTTATCCGGGGGGCGCATCAAGCTATAGGCGAACTAAAAAACCGTTATGACGAGTGTTTGCATATTGTCTATCCGGCGTGTGGGCCTTTTGCGCCATTGTTGTTGCCACTGATTGGCTATTACAAAGACAGCGGATTATATGATGAAAATGATATCCGTATTACCCTGATAGACATGCAACCCGGTGCGGTGGCCAGTTTAGAAGCTGTGGTCCACGAGATGGGGATCGCCGGTTATATAGAACAAATTCTTTGTGGAGATGGCTGTGACTATCAAAAGTCTATGCCGATACATATGGTGGTATTAGAAGCGATGCAACATGGTTTAAGCCGCGAAGGGCATTTGCCGCTGGCGCGCCATTTTGCCGCGATGATTGAGCCTGATGGGGTGTTTTTACCTCAACAGGTGAGTTTGCGGGCGGTATTGTCGGTGGGTCAAAAAGAATTTGTTGAGCAGTGGCGAGATAAAGAACGTCAAGATAAGAGAGGACAAGAAGACCGCGGACTGTGCGAAGCTGACATGCGTCAAGACATTAATGACCAGCGAATTGATTTAGGTGAGATTTTGCGGTTAACCCCCGAGTCGTTGCGCACATTGAAAGAGCGGGAGTTAGATGAATATACCCGGCTGATTGAATGTGGGACGGTCACTTTGCCCCAAGCATCGCAAATCCCACAAAACCCCTTGTTGCTGATTTGCACGCAGATCAAAACTTATAACGATGAATACATTAATGAGTATGATTCAGGTATTACCCATCCGTTACCCGATATGCAGGTGTGTGTCAATTTTGTGCCCCATGATGCCAAACCCGGTGACCTGCTGGTGAACAGTGGTGACAAACTTAAATTCTTTTATCGTCTCAATGGCTTGCCTGGATTTTTGGCCGCACTTGGCTAGTAACCTTCTACGGGACTAATTTTTACAGGATTATTTTCTACGGTACTATTTTCTACGGGATAACACTCAATATGAGTAATCAACCACTCAAACTCGTTCTTTTTGCCGCCAGCAGTATTGTGATACCAACCTTGAACAAACTGTTGGGAATCAATCAATTGGCCGGTGTGGTATTGACCGAACGGGTTGATGAAGACGCAATGCAACTGCAACAACAGTTAAATCAATTCAACATTCCCAATATCCGCTATCAAACGGGAAAACCTGAAAACACTGTCCATCAAATTGAAGCGTGGCAGGCAGATGCTGGCCTGATTTTTACTTTTTCACACAAGTTGCCGGCCAGTATTATCGATGCTTTTGAGTTGGGGTTATTTAACCTGCACGCATCTAATTTGCCAAAATACCAAGGTGCGATGCCGCTGTACTGGCAAATTAGAAACCGCGAAACCAAAGGCTGCTTGAGCATCATCAAAGTCGAAGAAAAGTTCGACTGTGGTGATATTATGTTGCAACAAAATATCCCATTGCACCCTTTGGACACGCTCAACAGCTTTGCCAATGTCATGGCGGAGCAGTCCGCTGATTTTGCCTTAGGTTTCATAGAGAAATTACAACAGCAAACACTGGTGGCAACCGGGCAAACAGGCGAAGTGACTAAAGCACCGATGCCCAGTCAGCAAGATTTGATGGTCAGTTGGCAAACCATGAGCAGCGAAGCGATTGCAGCTCAAGCAAGAGCTGGAAACCCTTCGTTTAATGGCGCCTTGTTTGGGTGGCAAAGCTCTTTAATTGGCCTGTTACAGGCCACACCAGTCAAACATCCTAGCTATGGTGTGCCAGCAGGGACGGTGTTGCATGTAGGTGAACCTGAAGGGGTGATAGTGGCGACTTTGGATGGGGCGTTAAGGTTGGATGTTTTGACCATGACCGAGGGAGTTTTCAGTGGTCTGGCGTTTGCCGAGCGCTTTGGATTGGATGCCGGTGTGCAATTGGATGTCGATTAACCCCACGGACAAAACCCATAGGGTTAAAACGGTAGATTAGCTTCTTGATGGAAAAGTACCTTGTGTACATATAAGGTACCTCATGCCTAACGATGGTTGAATATTGTTCAGTTTTTGGCTACCACCAGTTGCACCGACCGTAACCGTACCGCCGGTTATTCCGCCGGTGCTGCCGGACAATGCTACTTCAATTGCATCTGCGGCGAGTGTATCAGAGCCTTTGGTTGCATTGTATATATTGGCTGCGTTGAATCCGGCTTTGCCATCTCCCAGATAATTGTTGGCTGGAGCACTTACGTCTCCCGCTGCGCCCGCTGCAAACATTTTTGCTGTTGCGGTGAGTGAACCTGAGCCGCCGCCAGTGCCTGCGAAAGCGGCTGTGTGTGTATGAGCTGGCATTTGTGTAATGGTCATTTGGGTTGTTTCAGTCCCGACATGCCTCCCAAGGTTTATCTGAGAAAGCCCAGGACCCCGACCTATTCCGGCAGGTACCCGACCCCTCAAATCGGGAATTGCGAAAGTTGTGCGGCCATCGCCGCCCCACGTAGTACCTAAAATAGCGTAAAGCGCTTGGTTTTGGCTGATGGCAAGCAGTTGCCCCTCACAACTTGCCCAGCTTCTTGGCGCAAAGTTGCCGCCGAACATGATGATACCGCCCATGATAAATTCCATAATTTCCCCTTACTTGTTGTTTGGTCTGAGTTTGCAAAGTTAGTTTCCGTTAAAGTAAAAGACAGGATAACGGAAACTGCAAGTCGATTTGTCAAAAATATTGATTGAAAAGCAGTCAGATTTATCGGGCACGTTTTTGTACGCAGTTATAATGTGCCTTACACCATGTGCTTTTCCTTGAGCATACTTTCATTAAGCAAAATTGAAAACTTGGTGTTATTTACTATTCTTTATAGTTACAAGCAAAAGTCATACAACTTAATCAAACTTAATTTAGTGACCGTTTAACTGCCGTTTTAAGCTATTTAGCTGGATGCCCTGGATAACCGTCATATTGTTAAAGTGTATTTAAGCTGTTTTAAGGACAAATTAATGTCAAAAATATACCTAAAAAGAGTGTTGGCGCTTTTACTGTTAGTGTCACTGTCAAATGCCTATGGTGCTGATGTTGTTGTTACCAATTCTCCCACCATCACTGGTAACTCAGGTCTTGGCCATACCACGGGTCAGTCTTTTACAGCGACAAAAACAGGTGTTTTGACTAAAATTGAGGTCGTTCTCGGTGGTGCTGGTTCTGGCACTAGCACGCTAAAGATTTATGACGGAGCAGGGGTAGCTGGTACGCTATTATATACCAAAACAGGTATTGATTTAGCGGTTGATACCGTTACCAGTGCGAGCGATTATACATTTCACACCATTACAATAGACAGCACTGTTAGCATTACCAATCTTGGTGTGTACACTTTTAACCTGACACCTGCAACTGCAATGGATATAAATTATGCCGGCAGCAATTATGGTGATGGGCAAATGTATGTCAGTGAAGGTGCGCAGTCCGGTTTTGACATGATTTTTAAAGTGACTCAAGGCGATGGCGCAGTCACTCCAACCATCTCCGCCGTCACCTACGACTCAAGCAATGGCAACCTGGTGGTCACTGGCACCAATTTTGAGGCAAAAGGAGGTACTCCACCAGATGATATCAGCGTCAGCAAGTTGAAAATTACCGGCGAGGGCGGCGGGGGTTCTGAATATACCCTGACGACCGCTGATGTTGAAAGGACTGGCGCAACCAGCTTTACTGTGGCACTTAATGCAGCCGACAAGTTGCGCGTTGATGCCTTGCTTAACAAAACCTCAACGGCTGCCGATGATGGTACAAATTATAATCTGGCGGTTCTCGATGATTTTATTGCCAATATTACGGCGGGTGATACTGCGATAGCAACCAGTGCCATTACCGTCAGTAACTATGTCAATCCGACCATCACCTCAGCGACTTATGACGCAAGCTCCGGCGCACTGGTGGTTACCGGGGCCAACATGTCCAGTGTCAATGGCGCAACAAATGATGTGGTTGC
>JABSOG010000800.1 GCA_013216025.1 Algicola sp.
CGATGCAGCGCCACAATCATTGGCGCTGGTGATTTCTATCGGTTCATTGGCGCTTTGGGCGATGGATAACAGCGCATATAACGGCGCATTGCCGGTATAGCTAATGGCCCATTGCGCTTCGCTTGTGCTGGATACACAAGCCGGTAGTGTGTGTGTTTTGGCGCTGTCGGTGGTAAATGAAATCACATCACCGTTAACCGTCAAAGCCGTTATATAACTTGCTGGGGCTGGCGCGGCCAACAGCGATTGACTGCTCAGTAGCATAAATGCACTGGCAAGCCAGGGGCTGCCCCCCTTGATTAAGCCTGTTCTCTTGATAACCATAAATGGTCCCCGTTTTTATTGTGGTCTGAAAAATAAAGTTGTTACGTTAAAGCGACACTAAAGCACGGCTTAAATAAGCCGGGCTTTAGTTCAATGAAAATTTAGTCGCAAAACAGCGTATTGAATTATGGATGCGCTAACGCGCGGCTCAGTTGTTGTCTGCTACTGGCGCGCCTAGCAATTGGGTGTGAATAATAATCGGCCCAGACTCAGGTTCAGGTTGAGTAGTCAACACAACTATCACAGGTTCACCATGTTTCATTATTCCATTAACCGAATAAAGCCCTCGAACAAATAGGTAATAGTGACCATCTTCTTGCGGGTGAAGTTGCGTTAAAAGTATTTGTAAACTTGTTTGGCTTGTTGGTGTCGTTCCGCCGAACGACCAGTACATACCGGCATCATCAATATAGCCAACCTGAAGCGCTGTGAGGTAATTACTAGTAGGCTGATTCCAACTAATACTAACGTGCTCATCTACAAGCGTAGCGGTAACTTGTGTAGGTAGAGGCAACCCACCAACATACACGACGCTAGACGTTTTGGTGACCAGAGCACAGTCAGTTTGACTTGCACAACTACGAATTCGATAAATATGACTGCCTGCGGACAGCGTCCCTGCAGGCACAGTAGTACCGTGTATGCCATTGAAAACTAAGTCATTAGCATTAAAGTAACCAACATCAAACCATGAAAGCCCTTCATCGAGTGTTCCTTCAATGTTGTAACCGATAGCGCCAAACGCACTGCTCCAATTAAATTGATAGCCTCCATAATTATTTGATTGCAACTTAAATCGGGAAGGGGCTTGTATGATTGTGGTGTCAAAAGTTATTGCAAACTCGTCACCATATGTCACCATGCTATTGTCACATTGCCCGGCATTATTTCGGAGCCCGGCACCAACCTTAACTAAAAAAGTGCCCTGGTTAGCAGTGTCAATCGACCACTGGGTGTCAAATCTGCCTGAACCCCATAAGCCGGTTTGGAGAGCCCTATCACTGCCAGCTGGATAAAACTCGTATTTCACCATAAAACAGTCTATGTCAAACAGTGGTGACCATTTAAGCGAGGCGCCGTTGTTGCCCTGATTCACTTCAATATTCTCTGGGGCAAAAGGTACGTCGACGGTTAATGACTGCGGCGTATTGTCACAGACACCGTTAATGTCGCAGCTAAAAACGCGGTAATAAACGGTTCGATAGCGCTTTTCAATGACGGGTAAACTTGCATCCATGCCGCCTAAAACATTCAATTGCCAGGACGCAGAGACGGGTCCATTTAATAAGGTCACATCTTCGGTTGAATACACGTTATAGGTCACTGGCCTGGTTGCGTGCCAGGTTAAGTCAAACGCCCAGCCACTTTTGTTATACGAGCGACTTTCAAAACCTACGGCAGGGCGTTGCTCAGCCGTAATCCAGGTTGACTCTGTGAGTTTATTGTAAACAAAATCAATAAGCGTTGCGGGTTCACAGGTTACCAGGCCAGCATCGCGACACGCTGTCACTCTATATTGAAATGCCTGTTCTCCGTAGCTGAGACTAATGTCGTCAAACGAAGTCTCAGGCCCTTGATAGATTTCTCGCCACTGCTCTGCGTAATTTGATTCAACAATAAAATAAGCGTTGTTGTAGGGGCTTGGCCAATTAATTTTAACGCCCATAGCGCCATTTTCAGGGGCACCTATTTGATAAGGTAATTCAACATGTGCAACTGAGGCATCTACTATATTGCCTACATTTACCGGTGCCGAGTACGTAAAATCACTGCAACCAGTATCGCTGCAAGCTCGGATCCTAAAACTATATTGGCCCAATTCTTGTGCAGTAACGTATGCCACATTGGGTTGATTGTTGGTGATTGTTGATAGTGGATCCCATGCATCACCAGCTAACTGGTATTCAACGTCGTAACTTGCCGCCGACGCAATTGCCTCCCATGTAAAGGCAAGCTTATGGTGATTAACGGCAACATTAAATTGGTCAGTTTGTAGAGGAGTGGGCACAGGCAAAAAAACCACAAATTCCGATTCTACTGGGTCGCTACAATATTCTCTTTCGCAACTACGCACTCTAAATTTGTAATTTCCTTCTTTTAATATAGGCGTTGTAAAGCTAGTGCCTTGCGTTTTATCAAGAGCGCCGTGCGTATGATCACTAAATTCAAGGTAGTGATAACCGTCCAAAGTGTATTCAATACGGTTTACTTGACCTGTTACAGCCTGTTCCCAACTTAATGTAACAAAGTCGTCGTTTAAAGCAATTTGTAAGTCTGACACGGGTTTAGGTCTCTGCCACGCCTCTGCTGACTTACTTGATTCAATTGAACACCCATTGCTATTACAAGCGGATGCCCAAAAAATATATGAGCCCCCTTCCAATTGTTTAAGGGCCTCTTTTATTGCTGCGCTGTCCTTGGCTGTATGAAACTCACCCACAAAATTATGAAACTCTCCAGGGAGTATCACATCATGTTTGAAGCGGAAGTTATATGACGTCTCTCTATCGCTCGATAGATAAACATACATGTCCCCAGAAGAACTTTGGTTCCCTGCGTAAATAGAAGGTCTGCTTGGTACTTCAGGCACAGTAATTGCGCTACTGTCTTGATTGGAAGACGGTTCGGAGCAACTAATACTTTTGCACGCTATTACTCTAAAGTTATAATTCCCTGACGCAATATTTGAAAAACTTGTTGCTGTTGTGCTTGCATCAAAGGTACCTACTGTGACCCAACTTCCGCCATCAATCTGATATTCTAAAATGTAACTAACGGCATCAGCCACTATATTCCAACTCACCTCAAAACTCCCCTCGGCCTGATTAATTGATATTTCGGGGCTGTTTGGCGGTGACTGAGCGACAGTAATTTGTGCTTTTTGTGTAGGTAAACTGCAAACATCTTGATTACAAGCTCGGACAGCATATTCATATAGTCCATCTGCATTCACAATTGATTTCGATATTACGTTACTGTTAGCGATAGAAATGTCATTTTCAACCAGTTGATATGAATCTGCGCCATTTGAATGACACCAAGTCACGGTATATTGTTCATTCGTGGATGCGCTCTCGGGCAAATTCAGGCAACTTGGCGATTTAATCGCTACCGCTTTAATTTCAGCACTAAAGGTAGACAGTTCAAAGTGGCCAGATTGTTGCGCATCATAACTTCCAACAACAAAATAATGCTTACCCGGCAAAGCTTCATACTCAAAAAACCCATGCATGCCGACGTATTTCTCTGCCAGTACTTCCCCCATTGGGTTAAGTAAGTAAACATACGCTCCTGCGCTTGCATTACTGGGCACAACTGTTGTGGTAGTCACTTCAATGGAGAGTGTTTCGTTTTCAGTCGTTTCTAACCAGAACACGGGATTGTTATTAGATAAAGGATCTCTCCCTCCTGAAGAAGTCCAACTACTTGAAGTTTCTGACAACGTTAACTTTGAAAGTTCGCCCGCAGTTGACGAAAGACTATACTTGCCTGTGGCGCCGCCTAACGCACTCACCACAACGGTATAAGTGCCCGCCGACAAGGAAATTGTGTCATGTGCATAACTACTTACACCGGTAACACCAGCGTCATCCCCTTTACGATTGCCCTGGCTATCATAAATCTCAAGATAGGCCTTATCTGCCTGGCTTAACTCATTAATGCCTGCGGACACAGTGACGTATTGGCTACTTTCCACCGTTAATTCATAGAACTGCTGTGAGCCAGTGAGTTCACCCTGATGAACAGAGTCTGCTTTTTTCGTTAACGTACCCGCTGTTGATGAGAGACTGTACTTGCCTGTGGCCCCCGCAACCGCTTGCACG
>JABSOG010000801.1 GCA_013216025.1 Algicola sp.
CCAAAACGGGCAACGAACCGGCGGTGACCAAAACACAACAGCGTATTCGTTTGCCCAATAACATTGTACTGCACGACACTCCAGGGTTTTTATGGCCCAAGCTAGAGCCAGAAGAATGCGGTTACCGCCTTGCTATTACAGGCGCCATTAAAGATACCGTGGTCGAATACGAAGATGTGGCGATGTTCTTTGCCGACTATTTGCTTAACGCCTATCCTGACATTTTGCGCGAACGGTTTGGTTTGAAAGAATTGCCCGAGACCGAAATCGAAGTGCTCGAAGCCATTGCGGCCAAACGAGGCTGCTTGCGTAAAGGCGGCAGAGCCAACTTGCACAAGGTATCTGAAATATTATTGCATGAGTATCGATCCGCTGCTTTGGGTCGTTTGAGCCTGGAAACCCCCAAAATGGTTGAAGACGAAAAGTCGAGTACTTAAAGCAAAGGTGGAAAATAGTAAAATCCGCCAAGAAAGGTTACTTTTTTTGGCGTAACTTCTGTTTTTATGATGTTTTTTGTAAAAACAGCAACATTAATGTGCTTACTTTATAGACATATTGATATAACTTGTTAAAATTAACTGTTAAATCCTTTAAATTGATGTTTTTCGACCGACAGGTACTTTTTTGACTCAAGCAACCGAACATAAAACCGTCACCACCTCAAAGCGACTGGAACACAAAGTCCAGCGGCTTGAAAATTTGGTGGCGCGTTACAAACACACCAAGTCGGTGCAAAGTGCTTTGTTGCAATTGTCTGAACTGGCCAGTTCGGTAACCGACATGACCGTTTTTTATTCTGCGATGCACGGCGTGGTTGGTCAGTTGTTGCATGCCGAAAACTTTTATGTGGTGTTGGTTGACCCTCAAACCAGTTTGTTCTCTCCCGTTTATTTTTCTGATCAGGTCGATACCATTGATGTGAAAAAACTGGATAGTAAGGTATTTGAACGTGGCTTGACGGGTTATGTTTATCGTAGCGGCAAGTCTTTGTTGTGCGATCAAGCCAAGTTAGAACAAATGGCCCAAGAAGGCAAAGCGGCTATTCAGGGCGTTATTTGTTCGCATTGGATGGGCGTACCGCTCATTCGTGAGCACAATCCGATTGGTGTGGTGGTGGTGCAAACCTACGATAATACTCTATACAGCGAAACTGACCTGTCGTTGCTTGAGTTTGTCTCGTTGCACTTGGTGACGGCGATAGACCGGGTTATGCAGCGCGATATGCTGGAGCAGGACATTTTCGACCGTACCAGAGAGTTGAGCCTGCTTAATCAAGATTTGCAATTACAAATCAGCCAGCGCAAACGGGCAGAAGAGTTGCAAAGTGCACTGTTTACCATTTCTCAAATCACCGCTACTGCGGTTCTTATGGATGACTTTTACCAATCCATTCACGAAGTGCTTAAGACTCTTATTTATGCCGAAAACTGTTATATCGCTTTGCTGTCGGCCGATGGCAAAGAGCTCAGTTTTCCGTTTTATGCCGACGCCAAAAAGGCCAAATCGAAGCAACGAAAGTTGGGACGTGGTTTTACCGAGTATGTTATCAGTAAAGGTGAGGCTTGTTTAATCAACCGCGAGCAAGCCCATGAGTTGGTCAAACAAGGCGTGGTATTCCGTCGTCATAAAGATCAGAGCGGTTTTGCTGATGCCGCGACATCGTGGTTGGGCGCACCTCTTATCATCAATGACAAAGTCATTGGGGTGATCACCACTCAGGTTTATGATGACGCCCATCAATACGGTGCCAAAGAGCTCGAAGTGTTGTGTTTTGTCTCGCATCACTTAGCTGTGGCCATTCATCGAAAATTGGCAGCCGATCAATTACACCGTTCTTATGATGAACTCGAAGACCGAATTTTGACCCGTACCCAAGAGCTTAGACAAACCAATTTATTTCTTAAGTTACAGGTCGAAGAGCGTAAAAAAGCCGAGAAAAAACTCTATTTTGAAGCCAATCACGATGTCTTGACCGGTTTGCCCAATCGCAAAATGTTGTTGCAACGGTTAGAGCAGGCGATCACTCACAAAAAACGTCATAAAGCGCACAACTTTGGGGTGCTGTTTATCGATCTCGATCGCTTTAAAATCATCAACGATACTATGGGTCATCATGTTGGTGATCTGTTTTTGATTGAGGTGAGCCTACGCATTGCTGGTTGTATTCGCGATAACGATATTCTGGCCCGTTTGGGTGGCGACGAATTTGTGATTTTATTGGATATGATCCAAAGCATTGATGACGCTGAAGAGATTGCTCAACGTATCATCACTACTGTTGGGTTGCCGTTTTTTATTAACGAACAAGAAGTCTATTCTGGTGCCAGTATTGGCATAGCTGAATGTACACAGGCGTACCAAAACGCTGACGAATTGTTGCGTGATGCTGATGCGGCGATGTATCAAGCCAAGAATATGGGCCGGGGTCGATTCATTGTGTTTGATGAAACCATGCACCAGCAATTGATGGACGACTTAAATATCGATCAGGCGCTGCACCATGCGGTTAAAGAACAATTGTTATTCGCGCAGTACATTGCGCTGCACAATGTCGAAACAGGCGAGGCACTGGGCTTTGAGGTTGAAACTTGCTGGCACCATCCGGATTTGGGCGATGTAGAGCAAGACTACTTTGCGGAGTTGGCCGAATCTAATGGTTTGATCACCACCATCGACCAGCAGATTTTGACTGAAGTTTGCAAGCAAATGCAAAGTGGTGGCAAGCTGGCTGATGCGGGGTTGGTGAGTGTGAATGTGTCGGCGACCCACTTAAGTCAAAGTAAGTCATTGAATCAGTTATTAGATATCGTCAAACAGTCAGACATTGCTCGCCATAAATTGTGCTTCGAGTTTAGTGAGCACAACCTGCTGAAACTCCAAGATGTTCAATTGAATGCGTTAAAACGAATTAAAAATAGTGGCGTTAGTGTTGCTATTCAAGGTTTTGGTTGTGGGGTATCGTCGTTGGGGCTGCTGACTCAAAATACCATCGATTATGTCAAAACCGACCGAGACTTTACCCGCAGTTTGCTTAAAAATGCTAAGAACAAAACTTTGCTCGACACCCTGATGACGTTGAGCCTGTCATTTAATTTCAAAGTGATACTTGAAGGCATCGATAGCGAAGCGCTGCAACAACTGGCGCAAGACCATCAGGTATTTATTGGCCAGGGTACGCACTTTGAACATTTGGCTGAGCGGGAGGCGAACAAAGCCCCGGTGATCCAATTGCATCAATTTGCCTGAATAAATCTGCTTAGGCAGTTTTTTTAAGTACCACGTAGTGGCAAAAAATAAGATGATACATTTCTAAATCCGTCCTAAATCCCCGCCAAAAATGGCGCAAGCAGCCCCGAGCAAGATTCTTCAACCGCCACGGTTATTTCAACATCATAGCCATAATTAACCTCTACCACTCGACCGCTGTTTTGGCTTAACCAGTGTCTTACTAACTGTTCTTTGGCAAAAGCGACGTGAATGGTTTTTTCTATCTCGGTAATATGGGTCTGAATGGGCAGTTCGCTCATCACTTTTTCGGTGGCACCGCTGTAAGCCCTGACCAATCCACCGGCACCCAGCTTGATGCCGCCAAAATAACGAATGACAATCACCATGACATCGCCGACATCTTTGTGTTGTAGCACGTTTAATATTGGTTTTCCGGCGGTGCCCGAAGGTTCGCCGTCATCTGACATGGCGGCATTGGTGGGTGATTTGGGATTGCCGACCTTATACGCCCAGCAATGGTGGCGGGCATCGGGATATTCATCTTTGGCCTTTTGCAAAAATGCCATGGCCTGCTGACGGTCTGTTACCTCATCGGCCCAGGCGATAAAACGGCTCTTTTTGATTTCTAGCTCAAATTGGTGAAACTGTTTGGGTGTTGAATATGACATGATCCTTTGTCCTAGCTAATCTTTATAACCCCAAGGTGCGGCAGGCGGGGTTATTGGTTGGGCCAAATCAAAGTCGACACGAAACTCTCTACCTTCACGAGTCATGCGGTAGCTGAAGGTTTCGGGGTAGATAAACATTTGCCAAGTATTGCCCATCGATTGGGGTATGCCCTGTTTGACAAACAATTCTTTGGAGTACTGGTCGGCCGGGAAGGATTGAACCTGTGCCCAACCGGCGTCAAGTGTGT
>JABSOG010000802.1 GCA_013216025.1 Algicola sp.
TACCTTGCGGTTGTTTTGTATCGCATCGTAGCGTTTTTTGCCTGTCAGCGAGTCTTTAAGGCTGCCAATTACTTTATCGGTGACGTCTGTCACTGACTCGGTGATGTATAACCTTTCTTGGGGTCCGGCACTGGGCTCATCTTTCATGCTTTTGGCCAAAAAGCCGTTTTTGGTGAGGTTGTTTTCGACGGTGGTATTGTGCTGAATAGCGCCATAACCACAATGGTGGTTGGTGACAACCAGTCCCTTGGGAGATACAAACGAAGCTGAGCAGTAACCCAAGCCAATCACGGCGTTCATTGGATATTGATTGAGGTCGGCTACCTGTTTGGCGGGCAGTTCGATGCCTACGCGGTCGAATTCAGATTGTAATTGGGCGATTTGATGCGGTTGCCACTGGCCTTCATCGGCCAAGGCTGTGTGAGAAAAACCGGCAAGGGCCAGTATGGATAAGGTAATACGAGTATTCATGATGATATCCAACAAAAAAGTTGGAGGCATTACAGCACGGAGAAAATGAGATCTCAATCCCTTGTCAGTACTTATCCACACTTTGATACAATAAAGGCATATACTCGGGGGATCAGTCAGGGTAATTTGAACACTGGTACCGGTGAATCTGTTATTTGATGGATCTGGTATAACCCCCCTATTTATAAACGAAAGAAATGAAAGACATAGAAGAGGTACACAATGAAGTTGGGAATGATTACAAAAATTGCGGCAGCAGTGGCATTTTATACGGTGGCCGTATCGCCATCACTGGCATTAACCAGTGCCGAAGCTACCAAGAAAGTGGCGCAAACCATTGAACTGTTTGAACTAGAACGGGTCAGCATCCAAAATGCTCACCGGGTCTATTATCCATCAAGAGCTTTGGCCGACAAAGCGACCATCAGTTTTCACCATCAACTGCTTGAAAGCCACCATGATAAGGGTTACCTGATCATGCAATTGACTGAAGAAGATAAAACCAAACTCAGCTCTTTTGGTTTTACCTTTGCCCCGGCAACGCAGTGGATAACCCAACGCGAAAAAGCCATTGATGCGTTGAAATTGGCCGCACAAAAACGCGCCAGTAAAACCAATTTCGGTAAGAGTGCAGTGGCGGATACCATTGATGGTTTTGCTTGTTATTCCACGGTAGAAAGCACTTTTAGCCAAGCACAGGATTTGGCAGACAATTATCCCAACCTGGCCCAATGGGTAGATATTGGTGATTCGTGGGTCAAAGACACCAGCAGCCCTTCAGTGGCAAATGGTGCTGCGTCAGGTTACGACATTAAAGTACTTAAGATGACCAACGCCGCAACCGACGGTGACAAGCCGATTTTGTTTATTCACAGCGCCATGCACGCCCGCGAATATGCCACGGCTGAGTTGACGCTACGTTTTGCCAAACATTTGGTGAGCAATTATGGTAGCAATGCCGATGTCAGCTGGGTTTTAGACAATCATCAAGTGCACATTGTTTTTCACATGAACCCTGATGGCCGTAAACAGGCCGAAACCGGTTTGCTGTGGCGAAAAAATGCCAATGGCAACTTTTGCAGCAGTTCACCTGAAAACATCGGTGTTGACCTAAATCGCAACTTCAGCATGTTTTGGAACTCCACTGACTTTGGCTCAAGCCCCAATGAGTGCGCCCAGACTTACCGCGGCCCTGAGGCTGCGTCTGAGCCCGAAACCAAAGCAATAGAAAGCTACATTCGCAGTATTTTCGCCGACCAGCGCGGTCCGCTTGAAACCGATGCTGCGCCATTAGACACCACCGGCATGCACATTGATGTTCACAGTTATTCTGAGTTGGTTTTGTGGCCTTGGGGTCATACAGATACACCTGCGCCTAATGGCACCGAATTGACCACCCTGGGCCGAAAAATGGCCTATTTTACAGGTTATACCCCGCAGCAAAGCATTGGTTTGTACGCCACCGATGGCACCAGTGATGATGTCAGTTATGGCGAATTGGGCATACCGGCATACACCTTTGAACTGGGCACCAATTTTTTCCAAGATTGTGGCACCTTCAATAACAAAATTTTGCCTGATAACCTCAAGGCGTTGATGTATGCCGCCAAGGTTGTGCGCGCACCTTACATTATTCCAGCAGGTCCAGATGCCCAAAGTGTGACGCTTAATGGATTGGAGAAGGTCAATGTTGATGCAGGTGATGTGGTCACTGTACAGACTCTGATCACCGATGAACGTTATCAAAATGGCAATGGTACCGAGCCAAGTCAGCTGATTGAGCGCGCTGAATATTATGTTGATCAGGCACCATGGGATGAAGGTGCACAGGCTTTTGCGCTTTTGCCCAGCGATGGTGACTTGAACAGCGCATCAGAAGCGATGGCAATGCAAATCGACACCACGGGTTGGAGCGATGGCAAACACATGATTTATGTCAGGGGCAAGGATGTTGATGGCAACTGGGGCGCGGTATCTGCGGCCTATTTGTTGGTCGGTGTTGTTAACGAAGCACCAGTGAGCCTATATAGTGTTGATTGCCAAGGATTAAAATGTACATTCAATGGCGCTGATAGTAGTGACAGTGATGGTACCATTGCTAACTATTCTTGGGATTTTGGGGATGGCACGGCAGTGCAAAGCGCGGCAGATTTGGTCGGCACCGAACATTTGTACACGGCTGTTGGTGAAATGTCAGCAACTCTAACCGTCACTGATGATCTAGGCCTTACAGGTTCAACAACTAAAACCTTTACCGTCGAAAATATGGCACCGACTGCCGAGTTTAGCGTTAACTGTTCAGAAAACCGCTGTACTGTTGATGCCTCTGGCAGTGGCGATTTGGATGGTACCATTACGTCTTACGAATGGTCATTTGGTGGCACGGTTAGTACCAGTGGTGCTACGTCGAGTCATGATTTTTCTTTGGCAGGGAGTTTTGATATCACCCTGACAGTGACAGACAATTTGGGTGCAACACATTCAAAGACGACTTCTGTGACGGTGACTTTGCCAGTGATAGATATTGTGATTGACGGTAACAATAGCAGTGGCGGCGGTAGCCTTGGATTTGGCGGCGCATTACTGTTGTTGATTGGTGGGATTGGCAGACGGTTTAAACGTCGATTCTGATTCTGCTGCCTGTATTGGTAACATTGAACGCGGGCGGCCTTGGGGCCGCCTTTAAGAACACTTCCTTTAAATACTCACCCATCAAAACCCAACTCTCAGACGGCACCAGAACTAGCTACGAGAGCCCTTCGATTGGTATTAGTTACGATGAATCCGCCGATTTAGCAATATCGCCAACAAGGCCGACAGCAAATGTGCGCTTAGAATGCCGTAAAACAATCCCTCGATGCCATTGATGGTAATGCCGATATAACAACAGCCTAATTTCAACGCAATACGATGGGTCAGCGACAAAATGCTGGCCTTAATGTAATGCCCGGTGGCATTGAAACTGCTTTGGCTGATGATGGTTATACCCGCACCGATAAACCCTATCGGTACTATGGTTAGGTAGGTTTCTATACTGTGCTGAATATGCTGACCTTGAGAAAACCATGAGGCCACAAAACCCGCAACAAAATACAAAATAACGGCGACAAGTAACTGAAATCCAACGACCAGCCTTTTCGATTGAGATAAAAACTGCCTGACCCTGTCGGTATGACCCGACCACCAGTTTACCCCTACGATTGATGGCAAAGAGGTGGTTAATACCATGGGGACCAGCAGTAACAAAACCTCCAAGCGAAAAATGATACCCAGCACCGCAACGTAAATTTGGCCGTATGACACCACCATTATGGTTAGCAGTGTGATGCTCAAAGGCGTGAGTATTTGCTGAATGGTGGCGGGAAGCCCCACCACCGCCAAATGTCTGAAAGTGATGATAGGCTCAATCTTTACGGCGGCGTATGAACGCAGGTTTAGTTTTTTAAACAGCAACAGCACCGAAATGACGGCGAATATCGCATCACAGCCTAAATGTACTAGGGCAGCCGTGCCCAACGCCAAATCTTCGCTGAACATATTGTGGTTAAACAAAATTAGCGCAACACTGACTTTACTGACCATCCACACGATAAACAGCACACTGGCGTGACCAATCAAGCCTACTGCCCGCAATAAACTGTTGACCTGCCAGATCAATACC
>JABSOG010000803.1 GCA_013216025.1 Algicola sp.
TTTTTGTGGATAATTACAGGTTTCCATAATCTCGGGTTCGGGGGAATTTGTTTCTGCGGAAACATTTTCTTCAACATGCCCAAGGGGTTTATTCAAGGGTTTGTCTTGTTGCCTCATAATCTCGTCAATCGCTTTAACGACCAAACCGCCTTCATCTTGCGGCAGTCTTGCGCGAATTTCCCACATGCCATCGCCATCTTGGAAGTAGGTGAACTCACGAGATTGCTGTAATGCTTCCAGTTGTTCCATATCCATATTCTTCTCAACCCGTCGATATTTACGCACCAGTTTCGCGATGTGACTGGCGGTACCATGTTGTGCGATCATCAATAAATAGTCTTCATTATCATTTGTTGCCACCCGTGTCATCTCACGAACTTTAGAGTAACTTACCTCTCCGGCTTCAAATGCCTTGTTGATAAGTGGTAGTTCATCCAAGCAATGTGCAATGCGCACTCTTTCTCGTGCGGCACAGCCAGCAATACCGCATTTCCAGTCCAACCAATGGGCGCAAGAGCGAATACCGTCTCCTGCCCAACCAGCTCGGCGGTCAAATTCTCCGAGCAACTTTAAAAACAGGTAAGTTGCGGCATTAATTTGCGCTGCCAAAAGGGTTATTTTACTAGAAAGTTGTTCGTCATATTCCATCGTTTCTTTGCCGTTGAGAAGCGTAATAATACTGGGTTTATTTAGGTCCATAATGGTGCGCCTTATTTCAATAGATGAATATTAACCACTGTACATAATTATAGTTTAACTAGGCTAGACGGCCATTTTTTAAGGCGGAAATGTAAGAATAAAACGCTCTAAAACAGAGGTTTATATGAGATTTTGATATTTGAATGGGCTGGATGGCAATAGCTCTGCCGGGTGGAAGAGCTTGGGGTTAAAAGTTTCCGTGGAAACTTTTTTTTAAGCTTGGATAGCGCCATGAAACTACAGACATCGTGACTAAATTTATCAGTTAATGTGACTCCATTTTAGTCATTTTGCTCAGAGGGAGACTTGCACCCCTTTATTTCTTGACCCCTTTACTTTACAGCTGGAAATAACTTTGGGTTTATTTCTAGGCTTGCTACTAAATTATTTTCTGACTCATTAATTGCAATACTTACTAAATTATTATTATCTTCATCGAGCGAACTTCCGATAACTAGCTCATTACCATCATACTCAACTTGCCTAGTATTTAAATCCCTATAGTTAGATTTGTAGTTCATAACCACAGTGATTTGAATAGGCCTTACCTCTCGGTCATTTTTATCCCTAAAAATATAATCCCCTTTTAGCTCAAAACCAACTTCAATCCAAGGGTCTTCCGCACCTTTTTCATTAGCTTTTAGCTCTCCAGCTGCCAGTTTACCTACATTCGCAGATACAAAGATATCTCTTGCAAACTCATGTATAGCAACATAATGCCCTTTGACTTGAATCCTTACTAAGTTATCAAAAACAAATTCTTTGTCAGCATCATCAGGAAGTGCAACGTATAAATTTCGTAAAGAATAATTTCTAGCATACATTGATAGGTTTTTTAACTTTTCAAATTTTTTGGACCAATTTTCAGATTTAGCACTATTAAATGTAAGCAATCTAATATGACTTTTCTTTGCGTATTTTTTTGCTGCACTTGAGAAACCTTTTTCAGATACTACAATTATCTGATTAATCCCTACTTTTCTATGTTTCTCTCTGAAACTTTCAATAGCTCGAACATCAAGAGGCCTAGCAACAGCTGTACATTCAACCCCAATTTTTATATTGCAATTCAATAGATTGCTTTCAATCAATATATCAATTTCCCTGTCAATTTCAGATTCAGGGTCATATAGCATTGCAGACTCAGTAATTTTTGCGTTAGATGGAGCTAAACTATGATTGATTACCTTTACTAGTTTCTGAAATTCATTAGTACGAGCCGGCATTATTATGAAAGTCCTGATGGTGATTAATACTGTAAGATAACATTGTTATTAGCCGGATAAAATCCATCTATCACGATTAGAATATTTAGATACACTAAAGTATTACCCCTGCACACTCAACAACTTGACTAATATTTTTAATGATGCGTATTGAGGCAAAGGCGGTTGCTTGCGTCACAATACGCTCAATTAAAACGTTCAATTTGTGTCGTCCGCACATCCTCTTTTACGCGATTATCTATTTGGTGGACGTCATAACCCTAGCATATCGCTAACAATCTCATCGGCATAAAAGTCACGAAAGAAATGGTCGGCATCGATGATGGTTTTGATTCTGACGTTGGGGTTGTTGCGCAGTAATGGCAGTTGTTTTTGCAGTCGGGCGGTGAGCGGATCGTCACTGCCAAGGTAAATTGTAGTCGGCACCGTTGTTTTGCTGACCAGGGTGGGGGTATTTTTCTGCGGTAGCTCGCTGTAATAAGAGGCAAATGCGCGTTGGCTGATTTGACTGTCTTTGCAATGTAATGCCCTGACGTGGCTCAACTGCGCTGTTTTTTGCTTAAGCAGCGCGTCAAGTGCCCTGCCCGTTTGCTTTTTATAGCTTTGATCCACCGTTGTTTTTTGCCACACCATGGGGGCAATCAAATACACCTGTTTGACCTTGTCTGGGTGGTCCAGCGCATAAGTCGCCATTTGTGCCCCGCCTCTTGAGTGGCCGATCAATACGATATTGCTATAGCCTTTATTTTTCAGGTAGTCGACCCACAGCGCGATTTCGGCTTGGGCGTCATCGTGCGTGCCGGTTATGGGCTGTTTACAGTCATAAAAACCCTTACGGTCGGTCACGCCATAACTCAAGCTCAATGCCAAGCTGCCATGTTCTTCTTCCTCCAGCAAAGTCTGGAGGGTCGATGGCAACTCCATACCATGCCAAGCCAGCGTGCCATGCAAGATCAGAAAAAACCGTTGCTGCTTGTTACCCTGTTCGGTTAACTCGGCATTGAGTTTTATCCCCTGATGGATGATTGACACTGGTTTGCCCGTTGCTGTTAACGACAAAAGCAACAAGATCAAAATTGACAATAATCGCATCAAACCTGACCCGGGTTGCTGTTCACGTTGATCAGTTTGGGCGTATTAAGCTTATTAAAGTGAACGGTTTTTTGGTCCTGTAAATATTGCCCAACCACATCCCAAATGGGCGCACCCGGTGACTTGCTGCCGACCGTTGCCCATCCAGCGACCTTGTACTTTTTGGCCGCTTCGATTGGTTTACCGTTATCCAGTTGCATTTGGCTGATGCGCTTGCCTGCTTTACCCAGCGGGTCTAACACATAATCCATGCCACCCAAGCGCACCATGTCGCCGCCTTGTTGGTAGTACGGATCAGCGTTGAACAGGTTGTCGGCAACATCTTCGAGGATCAGTTTGATTTGCTCGCCAGTCATCTCCCTCACATACGTTTCGGGATAGGTGATACACGTTTGATCAAGCACGTTTTCCATGGTGATGGTGTCGCCAGCCAATACACTGGTGCCCCAACGGAAACCGGGTGACAGCGAAATTTCTGCACCTTTGACTGCCCTCAACGCGTCACAAATCACTTGGTCGAAAGTACCATTGAAGTTACCGCGACGATATAACAGGCTACCGGCAACGCCCAATGGTTGTTGCAATTTATCGAGATAGGGTTTGCGCATGTCGGTTATGTATTGTTGCATCACCGGCTCTGGTTTCAACAACCTTGAGAATACCGGCAACAGTTTGTATTGGTAGTCGACGACTTTGCCGTTGGCGAATTTGAGGTCCATCACGCCCAAAAATTTGCCGTTTGAACCGGCATTGGTGACCAGGGTTTTACCCTTGGCATTTTTCACTTCTATGGCTTGCGGCACACCATCGTGGGTATGTCCGCCAAATATCACATCAATACCGTTGACTCGCGAGGCCAGTTTCAAATCGACGTCCATGCCGTTGTGCGACAACAGCACCACAGCGGCCGGTTTTTCGTTGCTGCGGATACTATCAACCAACAGCTGGATTTCGCCATCGCGGATGCCAAAAGACCAATCTGGGATAAATCGTTGCGGGTTGGCAATCGGCGTATACGGAAAAGCCTGTCCAATCACGGCGACCCGATGGCCATTGAGGGTGCGCATGGTATACGGTTTAAAGGCATGTCCGGGGTCTTCGTCGTATG
>JABSOG010000804.1 GCA_013216025.1 Algicola sp.
CGCCCCTTCTGCAGGTTTAAGACCAGTAAGTGCCCGTCGTAAAACTCTTACCTTATCGAGCTCCTGGGCATTTAAAAGAAGCTCCTCACGGCGTGTGCTACTTTTAGCAATATCCAGCGCGGGAAAAACCCGCTGATTGGCAGCCTCACGTGATAAAACAATTTCCATATTTCCCGTGCCCTTGAACTCTTCAAAAATCACCTGATCCATCTGGCTTCCGGTATCAACGAGTATGGTCGCTAGAATGGTAAGCGACCCACCATTTTCAATTTTTCTAGCGGCGCCAAACATTTTTCGTGGTATTTCCATCGCTCTAGCGTCAAGCCCGCCCGACATGGTACGCCCGCTGCTCTTTTGACTGGCATTAAATACTCGTGTAAGCCTTGTCAGAGAATCAATGACAATCATTACATCGTGACCTTCGCCAGCTTCTTTGCGAGCGATGTTAAGAAGGTTATTGGCGACACGGACGTGTTGGTCATAGTTTTCATCGGTCGATGAGGCGTGTACTTGTGCCGGCACGCTGCGTTTAAAATCCGTCACCTCTTCTGGACGCTCATCAATGAGCAACGCATAAAGCTTTATCTTGGGATAAGCTTTGCCCACCGCTTGGCAAATATGCTTTAAAATGGTCGTTTTTCCGGAGCCTGGCGGCGCGACAATCAAACCTCGCTGTCCCATGCCGATTGGCGAGAATAAATCCATCGCTCGGGTGGTCAGTTGCTCCGAACCTAACTCTAGGCGAATACATTGATAAGGATTGATGGCAACGCCATTTGCAAAACGCTTTTGTGGATCGTCATGAACGACAGCCTTGGCCACTTCATCTACTGGTTTGTCGACGCTTTTTCGTTTTACTTTCAAACTTAAAATTTTTCTTGTCATGATATTGGTTTGCCGTTGCTTTATGTGTTAACTATCGGATTTTAAGCCGTTTAATTTAAGCTATCTGTAGGCGTGCTGCACCTAGAATATAATTATCTGTTAGGGGAATTTTCTTGTATCGCACAGGCAATCGCCAATATAATGTGCAATTATTGGGCTGAGCCACGAGGCACAGTCTAACAGACATTCTTCATCGGAGTAATATCATGAAAATTATAGTGACAGTGTTGTTTTTATTTTTCACCTTAATTGTGTTGCAAAAACAAATTCAACAGCAGGAAAAATCCTTTCATTTGAAAGTAGAGATGAAGGGCTTCACGCAATATTTTTCAGTAACTCGGTGCCAAGCCAAGGATGTACTTTGAGTGACAGAGCTATCATTGATGAATCAGTCAGTGCTGGTTCAACATTAATAAGCGTCACTTTAGCTGCAATGGCTATGAATAAAAATGTGATTTTACAAGTTGACGGGTGTATTAAACTTACTGCTGGAGAGGCGACGACAGCACCTAAAATAACTAAAATTCATTTGTTTAATCAGTAGTACATAACAGCATCTGTTATGTACTTCGGGGTCTTGAAACATAAATTACAAGTCAAAACCGAGTGTCTAACGCCATTTTAGTATTGGCACTGTTGAAATCGAGTTTTTCGGACTGCCGTCGACGATTTTGTCGCTGTAAACTAGATAAACCAGCACATTTCTTTTGGTGTCGTGAAACCGCACCACTTGCATGGTTTTGAACACCAATGATGTTCGTTTGGTAAACACTTTTTCACCCTCTTTTAAATCTCGCGTAAAAGAGATAGGACCGATTTGCCTACAAGCTATTGAGGCATCAGACGTATCTTCAGCTAGCCCCATAGCCCCTTTAACGCCACCTTTTTTCGCCCTGCTCAAATGGCAACTAACACCTTTAACAATCGGATCGTCAAACGCTTCAATCACTATTTTATGATTGGCACCAATCAACTTAAATTTGGTTGTCACACTCCCTATTTCTTCCGCTAAAGCAGCGCAGGGAATGGCTAATGATAGGCCAATACTTAACAAGATTGTGCGACTAAAAACGTTCATGATATGCCTCTTAAAGATTATGGTTGGGTTTTAATACTATTGATTTGTGTAAGTTAATGGTTGCCACCTGCATAGTCAAGGGGCGTAAAGACTACGTATTAAATGGTTATGACGAAACATCACTAAGCCTCGGTAGGAGCGGCGTCCCGCCGCGATACAAGGCGCAGCCTTGTCAAAAACATGATTTTGCTACGCAAAATATCGCGGCGGGACGCGGCTCCTACTCTGTGATAGTGCGGGACTAAACCACAACAGGGTGAAAACAATTTCATCAATTGTGCGCTGTCCACCGGTGTCCGATGACTGTCCGACTGGTTAAAAATGACCAACGAAAAATAAATAATCCTTTAAAATCAACCAAATAACAAATGGCATGAATGTTGTAAACCGTTAAGGCAATAACCGTAAAAATAACAGGTGACAACACAATGATACGATCTAAGTTTTATGCGCTATTGCTGCTTACAACGATTACAACGATTACAGCAGCATCGGTTATTTCGTGCTGGGTCTGGTGCTCGAAAAAATCACCGCCAAACCGCTAGCCCAACTGTTAAACGAACTGATTTTCAGCAAAGCCGGCATGAACTCAACCCATTTACAAACCGATATGTCGATCATCAAAGGCATGGTGCCGTCTTACCGTTACAATTTTGTCAAAGCCCGTTATGATAATGCCGAATTCAGACATCCTTCAACCACCTTTGCAACGGGCGGGATAATTTCAAACATCAATGATTTGTTGAAGTGGGATCGGGTGTTGTACACCAATAAACTGCTGAGCCAGCCCGACCGCGACAGATTGTTTGATGTCCAGCAAGGCAAAGCGGCATTTGGCTGGCGCAATGGTCACATGGACAACAAAAATACCCAAATTGTATGGCACGGTGGTTTGGTTACAGGTTATCGCGCCCAAATCACCCGGGTTTTAGACAAGCAACAAGTGGTTATTTTGCTGACCAATCAACGTGATACCAACGCCAATGGCATAACCCACGAGATACTGTCGATATTGGCAGGCGACGAAACAACGACCGTCAAACGCTCGTTAATGAAAGAAGTCTTGTGGTATTCGGCCCACAAAGGCAGTGAAGCGGCGATAAAACGCTTCGACCAAATAGTCAAAAACGAGCAGGATACATTTGATGTTGTCGACACCGAGTTGTTGGTCGCGGCGCTTGAATTGAAAAACGATGGCGTTTGCGTGCGGGCCAAACCTTTATTTGCGCACTGGATTGCCAGCTACCCCAAGTCAGAATATGCACAATATGCCCTAGACGGGTTAAAAGGTTGCCCGTGAAGTTAATGCCTAGCTGCTCTAATTGACTCAAGTTTTATCACTTGCTCACGCATACCGGCAACACGAACAGAGATTTGATTCACCAACAGTATAAAATCAGGGTGGGTTTGTAAAGCCGCCAACATTGGGTCTTTTTGTGCCAAGCGATAATCACTAAAACCGCTTGATTCGGCTTGTTGAAAAGCACTTAAAGCCTGCTCTTGCCCTTGTCCTTGCTCTTTTCCCTGGTGCAGATGGATAAGACTCAGTAGATAAGCGTAGCTGGACCATTCGTCACCTTGAGCAATGGTTTTTTCTACAGCGAGACGGGCTGAGTCCAACAAAGCGGCATCGTTTTGTAAAATCGCCAGCCTGACCCGCGCATGTAATGGATATCTCGATCCCATCGATATCGAAGCTCGTTCAAAAAACGCTATGGCTTGCGTATGCTGGTCCAACATCAAGTGTGATAGCCCACCATTGTATAGTGCACGGCTGTTGACGGGATCTCTCGCCAATAATTGGTTAATTATCGTCAGTGATTTATCGTATTGCTGTTGGTTACTATAGAATTTTGCCAAATCATTTTGGGCTAACAAATAGTCGGGTTTTAATAACATGCCTTGTTGATAAGCCTTTAATGCATGTTCTGGCATGACCATATCGCGAAAAGTATTACCCAGATGTACGTACGGGATAGGGTCTTTAACTTCTATTTGAATGGCTTCAATGTTGGTTTGGTAGGCCTCGACCAGCGAACCCCTTTGTTGCAGTATCGACGCATTGTTGTTAACGGGGGCCGCCCAGAGCGGGGTTAGTTTGGCGCTGATTTTATTGGCGGGTATGGCTTGGGTAAACTTGCCTTGGGCCAGTAAAGCCAGC
>JABSOG010000805.1 GCA_013216025.1 Algicola sp.
TGTTACGAAAAATATGGACGTTTGATGGCGGAGGTAATCTGCCATCAGAACAAGCAATAAAAGCAGTGTTGCCCCATATCGGCTGGCAAAAAGTGCACTACGACAAAAACAGCATCACCCTGCCCGCTGGAATGGAAATCGACTTTGGTGGCATTGGCAAAGAATACGCGGTAGACAGAGTAGCGGGTTTACTCAAAAAGGCTGAACCCCACGTTTCTATCGTCGTCAACTTTGGCGGAGACTTGGCCGTCACCACAGCCAAACCCAACAATGGCGCGTGGACAATAGGCATCGAGAGCCCCGGTAAAGCCGATTCAAATAAAGAAAAGGCCAAAGTCGCCATCACCATAAAACAAGGCGCATTGGCCACTAGCGGCGATGCCAG
The DNA here is from genome assembly GCA_013216025.1 of Algicola sp. Classification (GTDB taxonomy): domain Bacteria; phylum Pseudomonadota; class Gammaproteobacteria; order Enterobacterales; family Alteromonadaceae; genus JABSOG01. Next base: position 386 of record JABSOG010000805.1, read on the forward strand.
ACGATTTTTATTGAAAGACGGCAAGCGTTACAGCCACATCCTAAATCCCAAAACCGGCTGGCCAATCGTCAACGCCCCCCGCTCGGTTACAGTCGCTGCACCACAATGTATTCAGGCTGGCATATTATCGACGGTAGCGTTATTACAAGGTGATGATGCCGAAGCATTTTTGGCTGTGCAAGGCGTTAACTTCTGGTGTTTTAAATAAGCGCGTTTCAACGACCCAACATAATGCAAATAATCACCCGCCAGACCATCAACAATGCCCGTTTCGGCTTCACCAACACAATAACCTACCGCAGCGCCAACATCATGAGTTGAGTGGCTTTTTAGGCTTGCGGGTTTAACCGGTGTTTGCACACCAAAATCCAACCTCGCTCAAAAAAGTAATGGACTATTTTTTGAACATCGAATATAGTAGTAACATCAACTACTACTAATAACGCACTATCAAAATATGTCATCATCAATTATTGAACAGGCCAAAGAACAGTTGAGCGGCATTGGGTTTACCCAACTTGAAGCTGACGTTTATCTGTATTTACTCAGCCAAGGGTCTGGCACCGGCTACGGTATTGCTAAAGGGATCAACAAGGCTATTGCCAATGTTTACAAAGCATTAACCAGCTTGTCAGCAAAAGGCGCGATATCTTATTCCAGTTCGAGCAGTAAAATATGCTCGGCTGTGCCTTGGCAGCAATTTTTAGCCAGTGAACAAAAGCAGTATCAAGCAACCATCGAAAATTTGAGCCAATGTTTACAGCAATTGCCAGCGCAGCAACAAGATGAAGAGGTTTATCAACTGAAAAACGCGCATCAGGCGATAGATCAGAGCATTAAAATTATCGAGTCTGCACAATCAGTTTTGCTGCTTGATTTACACCCAGATTCAGTGCCGTGGCTCTTTAATTCAATCATTGATGCCGCCGCCAGAGGGGTTGAGGTGCGGGCCAAAATATATGAAACCGTCGAGTTGCCCGGGGTAATTATTACCTTGCGCGACAACGGTAAACAAGTTTACGACAAAACTGAGGATATTGAATTTAAGGTCTGCGCTGACGGTGCACACCTAATGTTGGCCTTGCTAACACCTGATGGCAAAAATGTCATTCAGGCATTCGAAACCCGAAGCAGTTTAATGAACCTGTCGATATATAGCGGTTTGATGTATGAAATGATTTTGACCGAGCTTAAACGCATCATACCCACCGGCGATATTATTCAGGCACAAAAAGTGCTGACCGATACCGAACACCTTCACCCATTTTCCAGTGAAAATAGCGTTTTTGACCATTATAAAAAACGCTATCATTCAACCAAAGATAGTATTTAAGGAACTAAGGACTCACTATGAAATCATATCCTACCATTTGTTTATCTGCCGCATTGTTGGTTTGTTCATCAAGCTTCGCAGGCCAATTTGACAAAATAGCCGAATATGTTGAAAAGGCTAAAACTGTTTTTGATTACCCATCGGGTACCAGCATTGCCGTTGTTAAAGGCGATAAAATTATCTATCAGGGCTCTTTCGGTTATGCCAATATCGAAAAACAAATCAAGGCGACCAATCAAACCAGTTATTATATCGCCTCGTCAACCAAACCCTTTTTTGCGCTCGCCGCCTTGTTAAAAGAGCACCAAGGGGCGTTGAGTGAAAACACCTCCATGGCATCGTTATTTCCCAAAATATCGTTTGATCAGATTGATGCAGGCAAAGTCACGGTTAAACACCTGTTAACCCATACCATGGGGTTTGATAATATCCCGCTGGTGTGGGCAACAGCCTATGCGGGGGTTCACGACTATGACTCACGGCGAAAAATGATCGCTAAGTCAAAACCTGAAGAAGAACAGGCCTTGGGTAAATATGAATACTCCAATGTCGGTTATAACACCCTCAGTGTTTGGTTCGACCAACAATATCCTCACGGCTGGCAACAGGAGTTAAAACAAACCGTATTTTCACCGCTTAAAATGAATCATACATCGGCCAAAATGTCTGATACCAATCAGCCTGGTTGGTCTATCGCTCAACCCTATTCGTTTTTTTCAGATGTAAAAAATCAGCAGTTATATCTGAGCAAACAAGACAATACCATGCATTCGGCGGGCGGCATGGTCGCTACTGCGCCCGATATCGCTCGATTTGTTATTGCCCAGCTCAACGAAGGCAAGGTAGACGGCAAGCAGGTATTTCCGGCCTCAGTGATCAAAAAATCGCAACAGTTACAAGTTAACATGGAACAAAGTTATGGTGACTATGAGCGTTTCGGTTACGCGTGGGGCTGGAATTTAAACCGTTATAAAAACCAAGTCTTGCACTCACATTTTGGTGGTTTCTCAGGCACCGCTGCACATATTTCTTATATGCTTGAAAAAGACATCGGCGTGGTCATTTTGAACAACGACGATGCCCTTTATTCCAATAAAGCCGTTAGTGGTTTTATTGCCAGTGCCATTTACGACATATTGTTAAATGACGAGCAACACACTAAAGAGCAAGTAGCAAAATTTGATCAAAAACACGCTGGCGAATTCGACAAGATAGTGTCGAAATTTGACAATATTTCACAGCGTATTGCCCAACATATGCAGCAACTTGCCGCAAGGAAGTGGCAATTAACGTTGCCCAAAAAAGACTACACGGGTGTCTACCGCCATCCATTGATTGGCGAAATAAAAGTGACTTTAGATGATAAAAATCAGTTCCATGCCAGTTGGGGCAATATGCACGCCATCGCCACACCGTATAAAACGCCAGACGCCTTTCGCGTTGAACTAGCCCCGGGTCAAGGTAGGCCATTGAAGTTTAATCTGGTTGACAACAAAATCGAGTCAGTGGTGTTTGATTCGATGGTCTTTTCACGGCGCTAGGCTAGGTTATAAGTACATACGACTTTAACCAAAAAACCCGCAGTCAAAACGATTGCGGGCAAAAGCACTAACTAATAGTAAGAGAACTAAAACTATCGTTTTTCTTCGCTTTAAAAAACACTTTCGAACTTTCAGAAATAAAAACCACTGCGACTTTCGCCGCAGTGTTACTACTTATAAAGCGTTATTCGACGGTACTCTTCAAACTCACACCGCTATACGCAGAATAACCAAACACACCAACATGCCATGTATCAGCACCCGGGTTGTTGACAGTACAAGTTTCGTTGTTGCCATTCTTGTATGGACGACACTTGTACTGACTTTCAGTTGGCTTACTGCCCTTGCGAACATACAAGTCAGCATCACCGGTGCCACCTGACATAGTCACTGTCAGTTTGCTGGAGCCCGAGGAAACAACCGTGCTGTAGTACTTCTTGCTGTTTGCTGCACCCGACAAGTTAGTCTCGTCAATGCCAGTACCCGGTGTTACTTCGTTGTACGAAGCCGTTAAGCTAACACCGCTAAATGCAGAGTAACCGTGGAGCATCGCGTGGTAAGTACCCGCCTGAATGTTGCTGATTGTACAAGTTTCACTATTACCTGATTTGTACGGTCGACAATCATAAGTGCTGGTTGTCGCTTCTTGACCAAACTTAACGTGCAAGTCTGCATCACCCGTGCCACCGGCCATAACAAACTTCAAGTTGGTCGCGTTTGCTGGCACAACAAAAGTGAACTTGGTATCAGCAGAGTTAGTCGCACCACTTAGGTTAGTTTTAGCTACGCCGTTTTGCAGCACGTTACCAGCACTGGCATTTTGAGTTGCGAAGACGGAAGTTGCAGACCAAACTTGACC
>JABSOG010000806.1 GCA_013216025.1 Algicola sp.
CCCGCATCTTTTTCGTCGAATTAACATGCAAGCTTTTGCTAAAACGACCAAAAGCGGGGATAAATCACCCGCCTACGAAAACACACGTGCGGAGCAATTGCCGATGCCCCTCCCACAAAGGAAAAACCATTGAACATTAACAACAAACTGCAAGCCCTTGCCGCTGCGGCCCTCGCCCTGCCCGGTATTGCCAGTGCAGACGAGGGCGATAACCAATACGAATTTGGTTATCGTTTTCACAGCTACAGCGAAGATGCACTAAGCGCCGAGCAAACAGGCAATCAGCCTGTCGACCGCTACGAAGTCCGTGCCAACCAGTTTAACTTGTCTGCCGAAGTGGGTGACGACCTATCACTCAACTTGGCCTATCAACACGAAAACATGGCCGGCGCCTCGGCGTGGTTCACCCGCAAAGACCAAGACGGCAAAGTGATTCAAGTGATGAGTGGCGCGTCTATCTCTGACAGCCGACAAGATTTCAAACTCAGCGGTGCTTACAAACTTGAAGACAAACAAATTGGCTTTTCGATAGCCACCTCGCAAGAAGACGACTACGAGTCACTGAGTTTTGGTGCCAACATATCGTACGACTTTAACAACAAACTCAGCACCTTTTCGCTGGCCGCAGATGTATCGAACGACGATGTTACGCCAACCGACAGCGACCTGTTCAACTACAGAGTGGTGAGCGAAAGTAAGCGTTCGACCTCGATATTGGCGGGATGGTCGCGGATAATCGACAAAAACAGCATTTTTCAGCTATCAATAGGTTACACCGACAAAAATGGCTATTTGTCTGATCCGTACAAGCAGGTTTTTGTTAATTTTGACTTACTTAACGACACGCGGCCAACGTCTAGAACCAGCAAAACGCTAAGCGCCCGCTATCGTTTGTCGTTAAAATCCACCGGTGGCACATTACACGGTGACTATCGTTACTATTCTGACAGTTGGGATATTGATTCCCACACCTATGAGTTGAGTTATTACCAGCCGCTGGGTTGGGACATGCAACTGATCCCATCGATACGACTGTACAAGCAGGACGCAGCGTTTTTCTACCAGCATTTTTACGACCAAGTCAGCAGTGACGGATTGCACTCAACCGACTATCGCCTCTCGGCTTATGGTGCACAAACGCTCAGTCTGACCTTGCGCAAAAAATTCGATTCAATGACCTGGCACATCAAAGCGCAGCAGTATGCCAGTGGTAAAGACAAAGCTTTTGCGAGTTACACTGATGCCAACCCGGCGTTATTAGACTTCACCTTATTTTCAGCAGGCGTGGACTTTAAATTTTGATGCAACTATTTGTACACGACTTCAAAGCCATGGGTTCGCCTTGCCAAATTCAAGTGCTCGTCCCCAGCGAGACATTTGCCAATTGTCAGTTCAGACGACTGAGTGAAGAAGTCGACCGATTGGAACAAAAATACAGCCGTTTTTTACCATCGAGCTTGCTGAGCAAAATCAACCAAGGCGCAGGCAGTGGCACGCCCACGCCAATCGATCACGAAACCCACGGTATTTTACACTTTGCTCAACAGGCATTTGAACTCAGCGATGGCCTGTTTGACATCACCTCAGGGGTGCTTAGGCAGGTGTGGGATTTCAAGTCGGCAAAGTCAGGTAAAGAAAGAGTACCCAGTGACGAACAGCTCAGCACCGTTTTGCCCCTCATCGGTTGGGAGAAAGTGCAGTGGGATGACGACACCATCTACCTTCCGACAAAGGGAATGGAAATCGATTTTGGCGGCATAGTCAAAGAATACGCAGTGGATTGCTGCGTAAAATTACTGGCAGATCAACACATTAAAGGCTTGGTAAACCTCGGCGGTGACATCGGTGTGTCTGACTGCGACCCGGTTGACCACGTATGGGATGTCGGCATCAGGCACCCACGAAAAGGCCACCAAGACAAAATCGCCCATGTGCCACTGACCAAAGGCGCTATCGCCGCCAGTGGCGATTATGAGCGCTTTATCGAGGTAGATGGCGTACGTTACAGCCATATTCTCAGCCCCAAAACCGGCTATCCGATTCAAGGCTTGGCGACAGTGAGCTTATGGTCAGAAAAATGCGTGATTGCTGGCACTTTAGCCACCATCGCCATGCTTAAAGCTGACGAAGGGCTAGAGTGGTTAGAAGGGCTAGAGCAGCCCTTTGTTGCCGTTGATAATGAGTTGAATGTTTATAAGGATTTGGGAGAGTCGTAGGGGTTATTTACTGCCATTTATCCGGTTCCAACGAATGCATCAACTCATCCAATCCCGGGTAGTCAAACGGGATACCGTGCAACCGCAGCAACAATCTGAACAACTCAACAAAATAGCGTTCTCGTTCGGTAAAATTGATAAACACCGAATCTTCAAACATTGGCGGAAAACTGCTGGTTTGAGTGCCTTCGAGCAATAAAGGCAGCACCGTCTCACGCACTTCAGCGCGCTTTCGTAGCCGGGTGCCAATCATTCTAAGCTCGGCATCAACAACAGGATCTTCCGATTCGGTTTGGTACTTTTTAAGATAACTTTCGGTGCCAACTGCCAGTGTAAAATCAACGACCTCTATTTTTTCGATAAACTTAATGATGCTGTGACCCGGTATATTATGCCAACGATCAAAAACCACCTCGATATCGGCATTGCGTAAATCTTTCACCAACTGCAACACCCACTTTTCGTGCTCACTGACACCCCATGAATAGCTGATAAAGCAGCTGGGCGCTGCCGTAGTGCCTTTTTCGTTTTCGCGCTGCCGAAGAATGGTTTTGATTCTGACCAGCGCGGTTTCGTAGTCGGTTCTTCGGCGAGCGACCGCTTTTTCGTCGGCGATTAGGGTTTGTCCTTCCGCTGCAATCGGTGTCAACTCAGTGGATTTGGGCAAGTTAACTTTTTCGCCGCAATCAATGCAATGAATACAATCACGACCTTTATCAATGAGCTTCATCACCGAAGCCCGCTCTTGCAGTTCGCCGCATCCCAAACAACGCACACTTTCCAGCCGCGTGATTTGAACATTTCGGTGCTGCAAAAACGATTCAAACAATCCCTGAAATATCATCCGTCCGTGTGGCGGTGTCGAATCACTGTAGTAAAGGGTTAGCTCTATTTCACCGGGCTGTGCCGATAACTGCCGAAACCCGCACACCTCATCGGCTTTTAATTCATATTGCGCCTGATTCTGCCATTGATTCTTGCGAGTAAAATGGTCGGTATAACCCAACAAAACCACCATCGAGGCATAAACATTTTCGACCGCGCCAGTGACCACGTATGATGCATCGTCCTGCGTCACCATCTCACTGGTTTTTGGCCGTTGTTCATTAATGAGTGAAGGAAAAACCAGTAAAGCGCGTTGTGAGGCACCGCCCAGGCTTTCACGAAAACAAATATTTTTGTTCATAAACAACACGGCAGCGGCATCCAGTAAAACCTCTTGCTCGGTATCACAGATGTCTTTTAAATCTGCAAAACCATATTCACCGGTCAACAGTTGCTTTTCATCCAATACACCAAGGCCATGAGGATTGCCTCGTGCCGCCAACACAAAAGAAGACACCAGATTCACCAGAATATCAGGAAACAGCAAAACAGACTGCCCACCATTGGCGCGGGTGCAAAGCGTGACATAACCATGATTTTCGAGGTGTTTGACTGCCGTCATCATTTCGGCATCTGTAAATGACCAATCAGCATCGGTTGCTTCCAACTGCTCACGTAGTTGAGTTGGACTGACAATTACGGATGCGATGGACGTTTGTTCTTTAAGGCTAAGCACATATCGCTTAACGCGTTTGAAAGTATAAGTGGTGATAGTGGCGGGCATATCGTCACAAGGGATCAGGGTTTTGATTTTTTCTAACAACCCGTCGATGCCTTGGTTTTCTTTGGCGCTAGTGCCGATGTATCCGCCGGATATTTGGTTAAACTCACAAAATTCATTGAGTGCTGCTGCGGTCATAGACGGTTGACTACGATCCAGCCGTGCGCCTATGAGCAAGGTTTGTAATTTATTTTTTTGTTCGTTGGTGAGTTAGAAATGGACCCCAGTTTTCGGACACGACCTAAGAAATAAAATCTGCTAATATCCCAATAACATTTGGAGCAGATAA
>JABSOG010000807.1 GCA_013216025.1 Algicola sp.
CCCCCCCCTGCTTACGCTATTGGTCTTCAATGAATTTTTGAATATCAGCCTTGCAGGACAAATGATAGCGAGCTGATTAGCAACTCACCGAAAACGGGAGTTAGTCACTCTTGTTTTCCCTTAGTATTGGATACACCACTCAGTTTACTTATAAAACAAAGTCAGTTGTAAATTGCTGATACTGGTACTGCTTCTATTCGATATGTTGTATAGTAGTCAAGGTTATGTAATTTGATCTAAATTACAATTAGTGCACATCAGCGACCAGATATTAGCCCACAAATGGTATTGAAAAATGAAAATATTCCTCAGTGTAGGGGCAACATATAACGAGCAGCAGGAATCTTTTGTCCGGGCTTTTGAGGACTTTCTCGTCAAGAATAGTTGTGAAAGACTGACTGTTGGACGAGGTAACTATCGAGCTGACCAACCTATTTACGCTGCTCGCGAACTCATGCAAAGTGCTGATGCGGTAATCGTATTAGCTTTTACTAGACTAACTATCGAAAAAGCAATAGAAAAGCCAGGTAGTGAAAATCAAGTTGTCATTGAAAATCGATGTCTGCCAACCGTTTGGAATCAACTCGAAGCAGCTATGGCATTTGGACTTAACCTTCCAATTCTAATTATACTTGAGCAAGGATTACACCAAGAAGCAATGTTGAAAGACCGACATGAATTTCGCGTTATAGTCACCGAAATGGACTCAGATCTATTTACAGAAGATGAATTTAAAGGTACGTTTGTGCATTGGGTAAGCCTTGCTAATAAATCAAAGTCACGCTGGAAGTTTTGGAACAATATTAGCCAAAACGGGAGAATCGTTTTAGCCGCTTCAATGATTACTGCTTTCGGGGTCATACTGGCAGCTGTAATAAAAGTTATTCCAGAACTATTTCAGGAATGATCAACCCCACTGTCACCTTACCTTATGTCCATATAGGGCTACGCAGCTCAATGTAGGATGGTCCGAGGGAACCGAGGCCCATCAATTGTTGTCGATTTAGCTTTAAACGATTAGCGTTGATGGGCCTCACGGTGCTCGGCCCATCCTACGGGGAGGTATGAATAGTCGCTATCTAATTCTTTAAGAAAATACCCGCAACAACACCATCGAAATAGCCACCAATACCGAAAACTCAATAGTCGCAATACCAACGTTATCTTGGTGAGAAATTTCGACATTACTGTTGATTTTTGCTAGCACGATTTTCGACGCCAAACCACTGAACACAATCGTTGCCACCATGACTGCGGTGCTGACCAGAATAAAGCTGGCCACGTTTGAGGTGATTTGTGACGGCAGGTAATAACTGATGTGCGAGGTTGTTCGTATCGCCAATGCGCCCGCTATCAGGTAACCCGCATGTTGGATGCTCAGCGATGTATTCTCGTAAGACAGGGTGCGTTGCATCGATTCGCCTTGGTTAACTCTGGCGTAACGGTATTCCCTCCAGCGGGTCAGCATCAGCAATTGGACCTGACAAATCAGATACATCAAAATAATGATTGGCAGGTCGTCGAGGGTATTGGCGCCGGTCCAGTGATAAATCGCGACCACGCAAATGGCGTTGGCGATAACGCTGGCAGCGTCGATAATGGCACCGGCGACATTTTTTTGGTTGATGGCTTTGTTTTCGTCAAAGTTGAATAGAATGTGACGATCGTGAATGAAACGGCCCAACTCCAAAAAAATTAGCGCCAGTAAGGCATAAACGACCGCATGGACAGTGTCGGCCAGTGGATCGGTAAATGACACCCCGGGAAATACCTCTGAAGCCATTAACACAAACGCAAAAATTGAGCCGGCATAACTGAGGCCATAGGCAAAATTGTCGTGTTGGGCCAGCTCTTGGGTCAGTCGGCGTTTAGTGCGGTACTGGGTGATGTAGCGGTTCAAGACAAAATAGACATACACGATGGTCAACGTGATCAGCGTGGTTTTTATTTGTGCGATTGTGACAAGTGATAGTTCTTCGAAGCCCAAAGTCATAATTTTCGGTGTTTATTTTTTTTGATGAGGCTATGATACAGTTTTTGACCCGCTTGAGAAATGGATTATTGATCATGACAGCTTCCTTTGCACAACAATTTGACCGACTGCCTGGGCTTTTGCAGCAATGCGGCAATCAACACTGGCAGCAATTTCTAGACAATGCACCAGCGCTTTGTCAATCGGTGAGTGTTGAACAACGCATGAAAGCAAAATATTGTTTTGCTTTGAGTGATTTTGTCGCCCAGTCATGCACCTATCAAAGCGATGTTTTCGAGCATGTGTTTGTCGAGGACAGTCCGGCATTTCGAGCCCTTGATCAATATGCTGCGCTGGTTAACGCATTGGATGAGGTTGAAGATGAAAATGACTTTATCCGCCAAATTCGTCACTTAAGAAAATCATTGATGGTCAATATAGCCGTTACCGACTTAACCAAACGTCAAACTGTGGTGCAAAGTTTTACCTTGATCTCCCAGTTGTCTGATTTGTTGATTCAGGCGGCTTATCATATGGCCTATCGCCACGTCAGCAAAACTTTTGGTAAACCCCAAACTGACACTGGTGAAGACATGCCAATGATTATTTTGGGGATGGGCAAACTCGGTGGGCAGGAGCTAAACTTTTCGTCTGACATTGATTTGATTCTGTGCTTTCCTTATTCAGGGCAAACGGTCGGCGGCCGCAAGTCGATAGACACCCAACTGTTTTTTACTAAAGTGGCGCAAAAGCTAATCCACTACTTGCATCACAATAGCGCCGATGGATTTGTGTTTCGGGTTGATATGCGGCTTCGACCTTTTGGTGACAGTGGGCCACTGGTATTGAGTTTTTCGGCAATGGAAGATTATTACCAAGAGCAGGGCAGGGATTGGGAGCGTTATGCAATGCTCAAATCTCGGGTGATTGGTCAGGCGGAACAAACCCACGGTCAAGCGTTAAGCGAGTTACTGCGACCTTTTGTTTACCGGCGTTATATTGATTTTAGCGTAATTGACAGTTTACGTAAAATGAAGCAGTTGATCTGCCAAGAAGCTAGGCGAAAAGAAGCCCGAGTGAACATTAAACTGGGTTTTGGCGGCATTCGCGAAGTCGAATTTATCGCCCAGGCTTTGCAGCTTATTCGTGGGGGCCGCGAGAAAAAGCTCCAAGTCAGGCCTTTGTTGCTGGCATTACAGCGGCTCAACGAGATCAAAGATATTGACGACGAACAATACCATCAGCTTAGAGAAAGTTACCTGACTTTACGGTTATGTGAACATTACCTGCAACAGTTTAACGACCGCCAAACCCAATGGCTACCCGATGACGAACTTAACCGCTTACGCTTAGCCTTCTTGTTTGAACAACCGAAGTGGGATGACTGCTTGGCGTATATCACCGGGGTGATGGACAGTATTCATGGGGAGTTTGCCCGCATTATTGATGAGGGTGATGAAGGTAAATCCCAGCAGCTCAACCCGTTTGAAGTGTTCTGGCAATGCCTTGATTCACCACAAGACGAACAGGTCGACGCCGAGGGGTTGTTCAATTGGCTGGATGAGTCACAGCAGCCGTTTATCCAAAGGCTGAGCCTGTTTAAACAAGATAGTCAAAAGCGCTCTATAGGCGGACGGGGAAGGGAAGTGCTCGATCGGCTTATTCCGCAATTGCTCAGCGACTTTCAAAAGACCCAAGAACAATTGACCACCCTTGACCGGGTATTGAACGTGATTGGCAAGATATCCTCGCGAACCGCCTATTTAGAACTGTTGCACGAAAATACTGGCGCGCGTAAGCAGCTGGTCAAACTGTGTTCACAAAGTTGCTGGGTTGCAGAGCAGTTATCATACCAGCCCATTTTGCTCGACGAATTGATAGACCCCAGGGTGTTGTACAACCCTACCGCGCTGCATTTGTATCACACTGAACTGAATGAACACATGATGCGGGTGCCCGAAGATGACATGGAGCAGCAATTAGACTACCTGCGCCATTTTAAACTGTCGCAACAACTGCGCATTGCAGCTGCTGATATCTCGCGTGTTTTGACGGTTGGCAGTGTTAGCGCTCACTTAACGGCATTGTCAGAAGCTGTGGTGCATCGGGTGGTCAACATTGCCTGGAAACAAATGGC
>JABSOG010000808.1 GCA_013216025.1 Algicola sp.
GTGATATACTCTTCAATCACCATGTGGGCATTGGTGCCGCTAAAGCCAAATGAACTGACCGCTGCGCGCCGTGCGATGCCCGGTTCGCTGTGCCAAACCCGTTTTTGTTGGTTGATGTAAAACGGCGAGTTGGCAAAGTCGAATTGCGTGCTGGCTTTGCTAACGTTGAGGCTCGGGGCCAAGGTTTTGTGTTTGAGCGACAGCAACACTTTTTGCATCCCGGCGACACCGGCAGCAGAAGACGTATGACCGATGTTGCTTTTCACCGATGCCAACGCACAGTAGTTTTTGCTGTCGGTTTTTTCTTTGTAAACCGCACCCAAAGCTTCTAGCTCAATCGGGTCGCCCAACCGGGTGCCAGTGCCGTGGGTTTCAACATAACTGATGCTGCGTGGGTCGATGTGGTTTTTATCGTAAATCTGTCGTTCAAGTGTCATTTGACTGTTGGCACTGGGTGCGGTAATACCGTTGGTGCGACCGTCTTGATTGATGCCGCTGCCGAGGATCACCCCGTAAATGGCATCGTTATCTAACTCTGCATCGTGTAGACGTTTCAGTACCAAAGCACCAACACCTTCGCCGACCACAATGCCGTCAGCCGAATCACAGAAGGTTTTGCACGGCCCAGTTGGCGAGAACATTCTTGCCTGGCTCATGCCGATATAGGCATCTGGCGTTAACCATAAACAAACACCGCCCACCAAGGCCATATCAATCTCGCCACTCTTCAATGCTTGGCTGGCAAGGTGTGCCGCCACCAAAGAAGATGAACAGGCGGTATCAACTGCAATCGCCGGACCTTTAAGGTTAAGGTGATAAGCAATGCGCGAAGCGGCAATGGCGTAGTTGGTGCTGGTCACATTGGCCGACAAAATGTTGTTTTTCGACAATAACAGCGAATATTCGTTAGTGGCGATACCGAGATAAACCCCACAATTGATGTTGCTTAAACTGTTGGCGGCGTAACCGGCATCTTCAAAAGCGCGGTAACTTTCTTGGATAAACAGACGATGCTGTGGATCCATATATTGCGCTTCTTGCGGCGATATTCTAAAAAACAACGGATCGAAGCAATCGACATCGGTCATCATACCGAGCCATTTTGAATTGGTTTTGTCTTTTTGCATCACATCAGCGTCATAATACTGATTGACGTCCCAACGCGACTGGGGCACTTCGACAATCGAGTTTTTACCCGCCGCCAAATTGTCCCAGAACTGTTGCAGATTGTCGGCATCAGGATAACGCCCAGCCATGCCGATGATGGCAATTTTGTCTGTTTGGTTTTGGTTTTGTATAAGTGGCGCTGCTGCTCGGCTGCTGCGTTTGGTTCTTTGCAATTTGGGCGGTGCTATTTCTACGGGCGCTATTTGCACAGGGGCTATTTGCACGGGAGCTGTTTGCACAGGAGCTGTTTTGACTTGAGCTGACAAATACTCCGCCAACGCTGTAACCGTTGGATGGTCAAATACGGTGATATTCGACAACGCCAATCCATACTGGTTGTTGATGGCAATGATCAATTCAACACCGAGGATTGAATCGAGCCCCATTTCGACAAACGGTTGTTCTATGTCGATAGCGCCAGCATCAAGTTCCAACACTTTGGCCAGCATACGGTTAAGTTCAAGTGTTAAGTCCTGCGCTTTAGGTTGAACAACCACTGGCTGTTCTACCTCTTGCGGTTGAACAGTCTTCTCTACCGTCTGCTCCAAGAAGGCGGCCAATTCGGTGACGGTCGGATAGTCAAATACGGTGATATTAGACAATGCCGTTCCAAAGTTGTTGTTGATGGCGATCACCAGTTCAACACCCAATATCGAATCCAAACCGGATTCTACAAACGGCTGGTCATTATCAATGTCGACAATGTCTACTTCAAGTACCAAAGCGAGCAAGTCTTTAAGCTGCGATTGTATATGTGTCGGGCTTCCGGCTTCGCCGTTCTCGGCAATTGCTCCATGCATTGCCCTACCTTCTGCATCCATGCAGTCGAACCGCGACCTACGGGAGTATGTAGGTCGCGGTGGAGGAGCCTGCGACGAAGCCCGACAATTGGTTGCGGGTGCCATTACATCCTCATGGATAATTTGATTTAACTCAGCATCAGCCAACGGATAGAACACTCTATCTTGAGCCAACATCGCCGCACGCGCATCAGCGTAAGGCGTCATGTTTTGAATGCGGCTTAAGTTTAAGGCTTCAAGCTCAGTACGGCTCAGTTGATTGTTACGTTTAAGCTTGATCAGTACGTAGCTTATCCAGCCACGGTCTAGTGAAACCGATTGGTTGGCATAGTTGTGCAAGGTCTTTTGGGTGACCTCGGGCACATCGGCCAAATGCTCGGTTAAATCTGGATCGTAAAGGAAGTTAGAAACCTGCGGTGAAACATCAATGATTTCGTCAAGCTCCAAACCGAACTGCGCAGTCAAACTTGCCCATTCTTGCTGGGTCGAAATATTAATCTCAACATTGGGATCATTAATCGACCCTTGCAGGTTGGCCACATAATCCATCAACAGAATTTTGCCGTCTTGGTTAAGTGAGTTACAGATGTTCTCAAACAGCCCGGTTTTGTTACGAATATGAAAGCTCACCTCAATGCCAAAAATCAAATCATATTGGCTAGGAAAAACATCCTCGGCGCTGTCTTTGTGGTAAATGCAAACGCGCTGATTGTCTAGTTGTTCGCTATCAATACGAGTATTACCCAAGGTTGCTTGGTCGCGGGTGATAGTACAGCCGTGCACTTGCATGTGGGAATACAAAGAGCCAATTTGAATAACATCGGTGCCATGGCCACAACCAAAGTCTAGGGTTGAATGAATTTGACTAAAGTTTTCTTTACAGAACAACACTTGGCGCAATTCGATTTGTTTGGCCAGTGCATATTGACGATGCTCGGGATCACAAGTTGAGTCAAGAAACAGTCGCGACATTGAGAAACCCGGCCTGCGATATTCAAACGGGGCGAAGGTTAAATATTCTTGCTTGAATTCTCCACCGGCGCGGGTAGTCGCTTCGGCGTAAAACTCTTCTGCCTTGTTGGCGTATTGGTACTGTTCACCGTGTTCTTGGTCTGGCTGGTTTTGGGAATCATTCAAAATTCTCTCCCTCTTAAGATAAGACGTTATTCTTGAGCGTATGCCTTCAAGCACCAATGTCTGCGGTTGTTGCGACATCAGGCAGTGCTGGAATGCGTTCATTCCAGTGGAAGTTGTCATGGCATAAACGCCGGTAATTTGTTGGATCATTTGTTCGTTGGCTTGGTCCATGCCAATACCGCCATCGCGCCATAGTGACCAGTTAAACGACACTGTGTATCCCCTACAAAAACCGTCCTTGACCTGTTGATTGCGGTAATGGGAAAACTGGTCCATAAAACCGTTGGCGGCGGCATAATCAGCCTGTCCGAGGTTGCCCATCACAGCGGCGATAGAAGAGAACAAAACAAAGAAATCAAGGTCGAGATGTTGGCTCGCCTGATCAAGGTTAAAGGTGCCGAGCACTTTGGGGGTCAACACTTCGCTAAATTCGCTTGGTGTTTTATTGACAACAAGGTTATCTGACGTCATACCGGCACTGTGGATAATGCCGTTAAGCTGCCCGATGTTTTCTATTAAGCGGGTGACCTGATCGGCATCGGCAATATCCAGCTGGCGGTAGCCCGCCTTGCCGGGCAGACGGTCGAGCATGGCCTGTATTTTCGGAGTCAATAAACCACGTCCGGTCAAAATAACCTGAGCACTGGGGGTTTGTTGTAATATTTGCTTGGCAAACAGTTGCCCCAAACCACCGAGTCCGCCGGTGATCAGGTAAACGCCCTGCTCTTTAAACGCTATTTGGTCGTTGGCTTTTGTGCTTGTAGGTGTGAGTGCCTTAGAGGCTGTCGGCGTCCAAGTCAAAACATGGCGTTCACTACGTTCAAATTTAACCATGGCATCCAGTGCACCGGCCTGCTCGGCTTGCAGCTGTGCCGCCAGTTCGTCAATCCTGCTTTTTGGTTCAATCTGGATCAATTGGCCGATAAAGTTCGAACTTTCCAAAGCCGCCGTTTTAAGCAATCCACTCAAACCGACAAACAGCGCTTGGTCTACAAC
>JABSOG010000080.1 GCA_013216025.1 Algicola sp.
ATCAAGCGGATTCAGTCCAAAACCCACCTCAACGCCGTCTTTATACCCATCACCATCTGTATCGGCGTTGGCCGGAGAGGTGCCAAGCGTAATTTCTTCGAGGTTGGTCAAACCATCGTCATCGGCATCCTTACTGGCATCACTGGGATCAGTAAAATCCAGCCCGTAAAGATACTCTGAATAGTCATCCATACCATCGCCATCGCCATCATGACCTTCGGCGATGAATACTAGGTTATCAATCCACACTTTGTCGGCGTCAGCGCCTTGATTTTCGAGTTTGCTATAAGTCCAACCCAAAGTTTGGACACCAGCCTCGATTGCATAAGAATGTCTTGTCCAGTCTTGAGCAGATAGGGTATCGCTGCTACTACCGTGACTAAATGTCAGCAGATTGCCACTGGCGGTATCGACATTGGCATCAAAAAACACCCAGCCCTTGGCAACGTCGCCAGACCACTCGATAGTGACCGCTTCTGCGGTTTTGATAGCGGCTGAAACCAGACTGTAAGTGCCGCTTTGCGCCTCTGTGTTTGTAACCGTCCAACTGCCAATGCTGGCGTCAGGCGTGGTGAGAAATGAGGGAGTTTGACCGTCTTCAAAATCGGCGACTTGCCGTTCCAATGGTGCCGCTTGGACGGTAAAGCCTGTGGTAAGCGCTGCCAGCAATCCGGCAGTCGAAAGAGAATATTTCATTGTTTCTTACTTCCTTAATCACCCAAATCGGTGGTAGTGTTAGCGATCCATAATCACTGTTCAGGGGGCCATCGTCGCCCCTGATACTTGTTTGTACCATGACAATACAACAGGATCAAAATTTTTACTAGTTGATTGCAATTTTACGCTATTTTCAGCATTTTATGCGGATTATCCAAATTAAACCATCAATAAAAGCGGCGTGACTGAAGTCAAAGGGTACTTCACACTATCTCCCAACCACCCGACGACGACGGTGGCCATCCCATCCCAGTAACAAAACCGCTCCATTTTAAGCGCTTTAGAGAGAAATATCAAACGCTTGAGAGCAGTCAAATCGCCGGGGTAATCGTCGCTCCTGTTCATCCATTATAATCCACGACATATGTACAGGATGTGCGGTATTTCGCGGTCACATTTGCACATGGAAGTGCTTATTAGAGCAATGCATGGAGCAATTGCCGATGGATGTGAAAGAGCGATTAGACCATCCATGGTCGTCAGTAAAACCGCCTCAAATACTCATTCGAATTGATGATAGCATCAATCAACTCACTGGCATCAGTGCCGCTCACTAACGCATCATGCCAGGTGGTGAACTCATCATTGTTCGCAGCGCGACGGTATAACAGGTTAAACAGTAATACCACGCGACCTCGGTGATAGGTTAACCCCAGGTTTTCATCCGCTTCACTGAAAAACGCCATCAATCCGCCACGGCTTAAGCTTTCATCGTCTAAACGGCCTTGCCAGTAGTTCAAGCCATCTTCATCGGCCTCGCGGCTGAACAAGTTCTGATAGACCAGTTTGACAAAATCACCGTTGCCCAAGCTACCGTAACGGTCTTGAAACTCACCACTGGCGACAAAGAAGTCGGCAATTTGGTTCAACCCCAAATCAGACTCACGGCGGCTCACCCAATACATCAAACCATCATGCTCTGGCAATCGTAAGAAAAATGCCGAGTACAAACGACTGATGGCCTGACGATTAGTCGAGAAGCGGTTATCGCCCATCAGCGATTTTATCCACTGGGTACGCGAACCCGCAGCAGTCAATGCCACTTGTTGTGCCTCAACTTCAGCGAATGACCACACCTCGCCCACCATGTCGCGCAGGGTCTGTTTAACAAACAATTGATCGTTGCCATTAATGTCATTGTCTTTGACGTTAACGTCAAAACCGTCAACAAACTCCACCCCATCTGGGATGCCATCGTTGTCGGTATCATCCATCGCACCGCTGATATTGGCCATCAACGCAGTCCGATGTCCCTCACTGGCCAACAACGCCCTAACCACAGCCCCTTGCCCTTCGTTGGCCAACAGTTGCTGATACAACACACTTTGCCTTGGCGTTGGCGCGGCGTCGGTGAGCAATATGCTCAACACGTCAATGGCTAAGCGCTTGTCATGGGTGGCAATGTATTCTTGTGATTCAATAAAGAACAACATCATGCCTTCTCGGCTATATTGCTCGGTGTTCAACCGTTCAAGCCAGCTGTCAAAACCGGCCTCGTCGGCTTCACGCCCCAATACGTTTTGGTAAACCAATCGCACAAAGTCGGCATTAGACAACTCACCATATTTGAGCTGAAATTCTGCTGAGCCAACAAACGCATCAACCAAGCCTTGTTTAGACACTACACGGCGTAATCGGTTTAGATGATAACGGGCGCCACCCACATCGGCTGTGCGGGCAATGGTGGCCAGATATACTCGACCGATAAAGCCCATGTAAGCCAATTGCGCTTCGGTTAATAGCACGGCATAAACATCACTAGGCACACTTCTCTTACTGACCAATTGGCCAAGCCAACCATCAATTTCAGTGCCCAGTGCAAAACGTCCCTTCATATCGATGTAAGCCTGTTGAACCAGCAAACGGGGGTTGTTAAATACATCATTGTCTTTGGCATTTGCGTCGGTTGCTTCGAGTATCTCTACCACCAACGGCAAGTGGTCTTGGTCGTCATCAAGCCACACATCAGCCGCATCTATCGGGTTGAGGCCCATATCCACTTCGGCTTTGTCGTCAAAACCATCGCCATCGGTGTCACTGTTATTAGGATTGCTGCCATACAGGTTAACCTCATCGCCGTCTGACAAGCCATCGTCATCACTGTCAGCGTTACGAGGGTCGGTGTCGGCGATATATTCTTCAACATTGGTCAAGCCATCGCCATCAAGGTCTAACAGCGCATCTGCGGGATCATTAAAATCAAGACCATTGCTGAATTCCCAGCCGTCATAAATACCATCTTGATCATTGTCGGCATCTTTTTCAAAAAAATGTACTCGATCAATCCAAGCCTCAGCCCCTTCCCTTTTGTTATTGTGCTTCCACTCGATGGTATGTACACCTTTGGTCAGGGTGTAATATTCTGTCTGCCACAGCTCCTGTTTCGAGTCATTAATTACGAAGGGGTTATCGTCAATCATCAACCAAATCCAGTGCCGCGAGTCATAAGGCTCTTCAAAACGAATATCAAAGGCCAGTTCTCCCTCAGCGAAATAACCGATATATTGTACGCTAGCCTGTTGTCCATAATCCAATGTAGGTGCTTTAAGAGACTGGATACCATCGGTGAACTGTGTGCTGTCATGATGCCAAGGAAGACTGGCTGATGAGGGGGTACTCCAACCATCCGTCAAAGTACCGCTTTCGAAAGATTGGTGGGCAGTACGAATTAAACTCGGTTTATCACTGGCATCGTTAGGCGCATGTTGGGTTATATACTCACCCAAATCAGATACTCCATCTCCATCGGTGTCAGTTTCTTCACTGGCCTCAACTCGCGGGTCTAGCCCATATTGCACTTCGTAACCATCGGGCATACTGTCATCGTCGGTGTCGCTGTCTAGCGGATTGGTTAAGTAAACCGTCAGCTCTTCGCCATCGTTTAAACCGTCATCATCGGTATCGGCTTTGTTGGGCCAAGTTTTTGCGGCAAATTCGGTCAAATTGTCAAGGCCGTCATGATCACTGTCCAGTATGGCGTCGGCTGCATTGGCGTGATCTAAACCATAACGAACTTCCCAAAAGTCTGGCAAACCATCGTTGTCGGTATCTGTTTGCGGGTAGTTTAGACAGCGTACGCCCACTGCGGTAAACGCACTGTCGACATCAAAAATAGAGTAACCCAAATCGTCACTGGCATTGATGAGGCCACACGCGCCCTCGGCAAAGTCCGTGTCACTGGTCCAGTAACTTCTATTGGCAATAACAAAGACCTCAAAAGCTTTTTTAACATCCCAGCCACGGGTATTGGCCAGTAAATAAAAGGCTTTATTAAATACCCCAGAAGTGTAATGGACATCCATAGAGTTGTAATACTGGTCGGCATGACTAATAGAACGGCCATCTTTGCCCGGCTCTTCAAAGTAACGCAACGCCTCTGTGGTTTTGGTAAAGTCGGCACCGACCAGCCAGTCGTTGCTTCCATTGGTAAAAAATTCGGCCGCTTCACCGGCAATATCAGAAAAAGACTCGTTGATACCCCCAGCTTGATAGTAATAATTCAAGTCAGAATTTATATCGGTAAAGCCATGGGCCGCCTCATGAGAAACCACATCTAACGAAGTAAGGGGATAACGACTGTCATTGCCATCACCAAACGCCATAACTGAGCCGTTCCAAAAGGCATTGTCGAAATTTATCCCATAATGCACCAAAACCATCATATTAGTATTAAGCGGCGCAAAACCGAACCAGTCGTTGTACATATCGTGTACTTTCGTGGTAAAAAAGTGAACATCATTGAGTGGCGAATAGGCCCCATTCGCGACTTTATAAGTGTTATTGGGACACTTGAAATTGTGCCTATAGTACGGGCCATCGTAAGTATTACGCATATCAATGGTCGTGACCTTATCAGTTTTCATCTCACAGGTATCACCACTTTGGCTGACTTCCAAATGCGGCTTATCGGTACCATAATGATACTTACCTGTTTTTTCATTGCCACCGGGCCCCGTTGCCTGAGCGTATTTAAGATCATCCCACTGTTGCAACACAGTTTTATCGTTGGCATCAATAATAAAAGCCGGTTTGCCAACTTGCCCGTCAGCCGATTGATAAAAGAAGCTAACATGAAAGGCCAATCTGGCCTGTTGATTGTCATCGATAAAAATGATCAACTCGCTGTGCTGTTGAGAAATGTGACGCTGACTGATTTCCCGTTGAGTTTGATTCAATTGGTTAGGTTGCGTATCAAGCACCTTGGCGTGAGCGAGCATGTCGTCGCTACTGAATTTTGGTTTGACGTTTATCTGGAGGTTTTTGGCAAGCTTGCCATTGAGTTTTTCAACCTGCAACCCGTCCTTGTGATGCACCACAAACTGCTGGCCCCGCACTGGTACGCCTTGGTAATACTGTTGATAACGCTGGTGAGTTAAAACTTTGCCAGATGTTGAGCGTGTTAGGGTCGGTCGATGAGATGCTTTGAGTTCGACACCTTCGCCGAGCGATTGAGTCAGTCGCTGTACCAATGCCACTTCAGATATGGTTTGGCTAACCTTTGAATTGGCAGCAATAGATTTACTGATGGGATTAATGTCATAAACAGACAACGAAACCGTTTGCGCGCTGTGCGCAATGGGGGATACAACCGCGGCCATAAGGCCCACGGGCAATAGAAAATGCCTGCTCATTATTATTACTTGCTCCTAATCACAAGAGAATGTGGTTACACTAATCCTTCAGAGGTCGCCCAGTTACCGCATAGGCTTTACTGGTACTACATATTTTGACTGTATACTACAGCCAAAATAAAACGCTCGATTGTATACTTTGAGAGCTATTGTTGCAAGTTTGTAGCTAAGAGCTGGTGACATCGAACAGTAGATGGGGCCGCGAGGACCACTTAAGCAATTGATTTAAAGTGAACTTTGCAACAAGTAGAGCAAGCTTTTAAGGACAGTCATTTTTTATGGTGCGATGATTGTTGCAGCGCGAGCAACGGATGAAGGAAGCGCGGCTGGAGGCGCACTACTATTTTTCGCTCTACCAAGTCTATTTATTGGTCTTTACTTGATCATAAAAAGCAAGTCAGCGAAGGAAGTGCAGAAACGTTTAATAGAAACATAATGCCCCCTCAGGACAGTCACAATAAAATTATCTAATCCAAACAGGCAAGGGCACCAAACTCAATACCATTCGTTGAATGGTGGGGTAACTAATGAAAGTCATTGGCATTTTTGCAGAGTTTTGTTATGAGACAACGGCAAGCTACCCGAGTATAAATGATCATCTAGAGAGGCTTAAACAAAATGGGGAGTCTGTTCGTAGATTAATGAGACTCCTGCTCTGCCTTATTTTTGTCACATTTATCCTGTTTGATCTTTAGGTGGCGTTTGTACGACCCCATCGGCAATCACATCTGGCAAATCATCTCTACATTACATATCGCATCACAGCGATAACCCCTCAATGCGATAAGCATCGAAAGCACCGACAACTACATAAAAATCAAAGCGATGCCTCTGTCGTCAATTGCAGTGACTTTGGTTGGCTATTGTTGGATCAATACAAATGGTGTGAACGTTTTCTTCCTCTACAAACTACTTTGGCAAGATTTAGGTTTTAGGTTTTTGAACGCTTGCAATGCTTGCAGAGTATTAAAATAAGCATGGCGCAAACAAGTAGTGAAAGCCGCAAAAAAACATCTTTACCTATTACGATTAAAATTGAGCGTTGGTCTTTCTGTATTTGATTAAGGTTTGTGATTGGGTCTTTTTGAACATTCTTATTCAGGAATATCTAGGAATATGCAGGAATACGCTAAAATCAGATGAATAAACAAGCAAAGTTTAGATTTTTAGCAAAGAAAATAGTCTAAATAGGTTCTAGGATTGATTTGGCGGTTAACTGAAGGTTTTGAGCGATGCTGTTGAGGTAAAGAGTTGAAGTTAAGATTGCTCTTGAGGTAGAAAGCTGAGGTTAAGATTGGTGTTGAGGTTAAGAGTTGAGGCGTTGTTATGAATAGTTGTCGATAGTCGTGAACAGTTAAACCAAGTTCAACAAAAACTGTGCACCCATATACAACAGCCCAGTATATAAGCCGGTCAGCGCAGTGGTTTTTACCATACAATTCATGTTGTCGTTAATTAGAGCTTTCATTTTGTAACCCCTACGTTGTTGGTTGCTGGTTTGGTGTGACGCTTTACTTAGGGGTTATATTAGCTTTTTACCCGCTGGCGGGTTCTTTAATAACTGACAAAAACTGGCACTTTTGCGACAAAACGGATGAAATGGGGTGTTTTCGTACGATTTTTCCGAGATTGTCGTTGTTTTCCGGGAAAGCGAGTTTAAGGTCAAGGTCAAAAGCCTCACCACGGAGGCACGGAGACACGGAGGAAAGAAAGAGGAAAAGACTAAAAGCTAAAAGATTGAAAGGAAAAAATTGGGTTAGATGTATTTACAGTCATTATGTTTTTGTTTTTTCGCCCTTCTCTTTCTTTCCTCCGCCACTCCGTGCCTCCGTGGTGAAGCTTTTGACCTTGACCTTAAACTCCACAGCTCACATACCCGCAAGACGTCACGCTGTAAAACCAAAAATCACATGACGCCTAGCTCAACCACTGCCGGTTGTTCACTCCTTTTGGTCTTGTTAAAACCACGTATCCACCATTCGGCAAACGCGATATGAACACTAAACGCCACTGTAAATGACACTATCGATAACATCATGATTTGCTCGTGGGTTGGCTGTCCAGCGATAATAAGTGCTGGCACAAAAATCAGTCGCATTGTTGCGGGGCCCAAGCCAACAGCAAAAGCACGGATCATCCATTGTCTGTGCAGGTCGATTTGTTTGCGTCGAATGTAATACAAACCTTTAACAAGCGACAGCAAAAAGAATAACGCAAAAAAGCTGTTAATGACGCTTTCAAGCCAGCCAGAAAAAGGAATAACCACCGCCATGAACAGCGCTGTTAATGCAATGATGCCACCAATGAACACCAGTAATCGGCCACTCCAGCGGTGAAACAAAGGCCAGCGGGTGCGCACTCGTTTTATCAATTGAAAAGGCGCGAGCGCCATAAAGAGTCCGCCGAGGATCACATGACTCTGGGTGGTCAGCGAAAACTCAATAAACCCGGGATTATTGGGGGTTCGAAAGAAATAGAAAACCGCAGCGCCGATGCCTGAAATGCAAAGAAAACCTATCAATACCATCAACAACCATCTCATGCTGGTTTTTATCATACTGTTACTCATACGACCTCTTTATTTTTTGACAATTGAATTATTTATCCAACAGCTTATTAAATTGTGGTGGAGGATTCGTTCAGCTTTTAATAATTAACGAAAAGTTGTATGCTGATATTGAATATAATCAACGATTTAGTGAAATAAAAAATGTCATTGTTTGCTGGGGTTGGGATCACATTAGCGTTGTTTTTTGGCCTGTTGCTGCTGACAAAACGCGACGCATGTACGGCCGACCGCTGGTTATCGGCGTGGTTTTTTACTTTGTTCTTTCATGCTGCCTATCTATTAGCCGCCGTAGAACAAACGCCGCTACCGGTATTTGTTGCGGCGATTTGCCATCCATTATTTTTGCTTTATGGGCCAATCATATTGTCTTATGTGATGCAAGTCAGCGCTAAGCAGCCGATTTCATTGTGGCATTTTGTGCCTTATGGTTTTTTCGTTGTGTCGTTATTTGTGGTCGGTCAATTCGGTGACAAGTTAGGTGTTGCCATCTCCTTTGAGGGACTCAATATCGTCAACCATGATGGCAGCGTTGGGTGGTTATTTTTACTGTTGAACGCCTCAATGGGCCTGTATTTGCTTTATCCGCTGCTCGCCATTAAACAGTTAAAACGCCACAAAAAACAGATTGAAAGCCATTACTCTGATTTAACCCAAGTCGAATTGCATTGGACACTGGTGTGGATTGGTTTCAGTTTGTTAGGGGTGGTCATCGCCATCACGGTGAGCCTGTTACCCGACAATGTGCTTGAACAGCAAACATTACAATGGATTGTCTTTGGCCTGATTGATTTACAAATGTTGTATGCGGGCATTAAGGGACTGCAACAAACCCAGATATTTGTCGCGCCAGCGGTTGTTGAGCGAACGCCAGAACTTGAGCCTAAACTGCAACAACAACCAGAACCAGCGCAGCCAACAAAACCGAAATCCCCGCCACCAAAACCAGTCGTTGACCTGTCAGAAGATATCGCCTTTTTAACCGGTTTTATGCAGTCATCCAAACCCT
This sequence comes from Algicola sp., assembly GCA_013216025.1. GTDB lineage: Bacteria > Pseudomonadota > Gammaproteobacteria > Enterobacterales > Alteromonadaceae > JABSOG01. Next base: position 8,924 of record JABSOG010000080.1, read on the forward strand.
ATCTTGAAAATTCACTGGTCAGCGAACAACTGGCCAATCAGCTGAAATGGCCCACCGCCCAGTTAACCCAGGTGATCAACCAAGGCCTTAATCAGTCATTTTTTGAGTTTATCAATCGTTACCGTATTGAAGACGCAAAAGCCGCGCTGGTTGACCCAAAATACCAAAATTGCACTATATTGGCGGTGGCCTACGATGCTGGGTTTAATTCGAAAACGTCCTTTAACAACGCTTTTAAGAAGTATCAGGGCATAACGCCTTCGGCCTTTAAGAAGAATCATGTCAGGTAGGTGCCGATACCGACTTAAGATCAAAAAAGCCCAGCGGCAATCTTTCAATCGCCGCTGGGCTAGCTGTTTAAAAGCGATTCAAAACTCGCTTTTACTGGTACTTTTTCATCACCAAAGTGGCGTTAGTGCCGCCAAAACCAAAGCTGTTCGACATCGCCAAATTAATCTGCGCATCGGTAGTTTCGGTAATGATGTTCAAGCCTTTGGCTTTTTCATCTAATTCGCTGATATTAACTGACGGCGCAACAAAACTGTGTTCCATCATCAACAGGGTATAAATGGCTTCGTGTACACCTGCCGCGCCCAGTGCGTGGCCGGTCATCGCTTTAGTTGCGCTAATCATCGGTGATTTTTTACCAAAGACCGCTTGAATGGCTTCAAGTTCTTTCACATCGCCGACCGGGGTGCTGGTGCCGTGCGTGTTAAGGTAATCGACTTCGCCTTCAACGCCGTCCATTGCCATATGCATACAACGAATGGCGCCTTCGCCTGAGGGGGCAACCATGTCGTGACCGTCTGAATTAGCACCATAACCGACGATTTCGCCGTAGATTTTTGCGCCACGGGCCAAAGCGTGTTCAAGTTCTTCAACCACCACCATACCGCCGCCGCCAGAGATAACAAAACCATCGCGGCTGGCATCGTAGGTGCGTGAAGCCGTTTGCGGACTGTCGTTGTATTTGCTCGACAATGCACCCATGCCGTCAAACATCATCGCCAATGACCAATGCACTTCTTCGCCGCCACCGGCAAAAACGATGTCTTGTTTGCCCAATTGAATTTGTTCTAGCGCCTGACCAATACAATGTGAGCTGGTTGCACACGCTGAGCTGGTAGAGTAGTTAACGCCTTTGATTTTGAACGGGGTCGCCAAACAGGCTGAAATGGTGCTAGACATAGTGCGCGGTACCATATAAGGACCTACGCGTTTTACGCCGCGTGTGCGCAGGGTGTCTGCTGCTTCGATTTGGTTTTTAGAGGAGGCGCCGCCTGATCCGGCAATAATACCGGTGCGCGGGTTAGAAACCTGATCGTCTGGCAAGCCAGCATCTTCAATCGCTTCTTTCATGGCGATGTAGGCATAAGCCGACCCAGGGCCCATGAAACGTAATGCTTTACGGTCTACCATCGGCTTGGTGTCGATGTCGATTTGGCCCCAAACTTGTGAGCGAAGTTTCATCTCGGCAAATTCTTCTGAAAAGGTGATACCACTACGACCTTCTTTTAATGCCGCCAACACTTCTTCTTTATTGTTGCCGATGCTAGAGACTATGCCCATTCCAGTGATAACTGCACGTTTCATTTAAACTCCTAAGATGGTTTGCTTGCGCTATAAAGTAATTTTTTGATACTGTTTTTTATTGCTGAGCGCCATTGTACGTAAATTTTCGGCAACAGTGGTCTGATTTCAGCTTACAAGTGTACTCTATTTTTAAAAAAGTTACATTTCCCATGAAAAAAAACTTAAAATAAGCCTACTTTGTAAAACCACCCACAGCCCAATAGACCACTTAAAATGCCAGTACAAACAGCCAACGTTAATTTTGATGCCTCAGGCACACCCATTTCGAGCCATTTTGACGACTTTTATTTTTCGACCGACAATGGTCTGGCCCATGCACAAGCACAATGCGTTTTTATTCAAGGCAACGAGTTGTCATCGCGCTGGCTGGCACACCAGAATCACCATTTTGTGGTCGCCGAAACCGGATTTGGCACCGGTTTAAACTTTCTCGCCACTTGGCAGCAGTTCAATATATTTAAACAGCAAAACCCGCAATCGAAGCTACAACAACTGCATTTTGTGACGGTAGAGAAATATCCGTTAAGCTTGGAGGACATCACCCGCTCAATGGCCAACTGGCCACAACTGGGCGACTTGTCAGCCAAGCTAATTGAGCACTATCCGTCAATATTACCCGGTTGCCATCGTTTAATTTTTGACAACAATGCGGTGATCCTCGATTTGTGGATAGGCGATGTGAAAGACACCCTGCCCCAGTGGTTTCATGGCAAATCTGGTGTTGTTGATGCTTGGTATCTCGACGGTTTTACCCCCAGTAAAAACCCTGACATGTGGTGCCCCGAGGTGTTTGGGGCCATCAGTACATTGACCAAACAAAACGGCACGCTGTCCGCTCTATCCTTTACAACCACTACACCCCCTTTGGTCAAAGAAGGTCTTGAAAATGCCGGATTCACCCTTAAAGCTATCCCCGGTTTTGACAAAAAAACCGAGATATTGACAGGTAAGTTAATCGACAAAGCACAGTTGGCGATATTGCCGCCGTTTTATTTTCGTCACGTCAATAACAGCGCAAACAAGCAAGTCGCGATTATCGGCGGCGGCATTGCTTCGGCGCTGCTCACGTATGCGCTGGCCAAACGGGGGTTCGAAGTCACGCTGTTTTGCAAAGACGATACTTTGGCTCAAGGCGCATCGCAAAACCGCCAGGGCGCGTTATATCCGTTGCTTCACGCCAGTCACGACAGTTTGAGCGAGTTTTATGTCCATGCTTATTCGTTTGCCGTGCGCCAATATCATCAGCTGCTCAATCAGGGCTTTGATTTTCAACACCAGTTTTGCGGCGTTTTACTTCAGGCATATAACGACAAAACCCGCCAGCGCCAACAAACCCTAATCGACAGTCAATTGTGGCCACCAAGCCTGTGCAAACCCGTTGATGCCGAGCAAGCCAGCCAAATTGCCAATTTAGACTTGCCCCACAGCGGTTTATTTTTTAAAGCTGGCGGCTGGATTAACCCCCGCTCGTTAATTGATGCCCTGCTAAAAGCGTCAAACCAGTTAACCAAAGTAGACATTAAGCTCAATCAAACCGTCAGTGAATTGGTGCAAAACGACAAGGGCCATTGGCAAATTTGTTGTGAAGGTAAAAAGCCCAGCAATGGTAAGAAAACAGTCGCGTTTGCCAATGCCGTGATTTGCTCAGGGCATTTGGCCAATGGCTTTGAACAAACCAAAAACCTAGGATTAAGCCCCATTCGCGGTCAAGTCAGTCATTTAGACGCACTTGAGCAAACCCGCAAGCTGTCGACCGTGTTGTGTTACAACGGTTATTTGACCCCGGCGGTAGACAATCAGCATTGCATTGGCGCCAGCTTTATCAAAAATGACAGTGCCACAGAAATGCGTGAAAAAGAGCATTTGAAGAATTTAGAGCGACTAAAAAACGGCGTGGGTGAACAGTCGTGGTTTGATGATTTGACGGTACCAACCCAAGGCCGGGCGTCGATAAGATGTGCCAGCATCGACCACATGCCAATGGCAGGGGCGGTGCCAAATTACTCGCAATACAAAGTGACCTATCAGGATTTGTGGAAGGGTTTGCGGCCTAATCGTTATGGCTTGCCGCCAGACTACGACAACCTCTATACGCTCACCGCCCTTGGTGCCCGGGGATTATGCTCGGCACCGTTGGCGGCTGAAATTATCGCGGCGCAAATGAATAATGAACCTTACCCGGTGTCGACCCGGGTGCTGCAAGCGCTGAACCCCGGGCGGGGGTATGTTAAGGCGTTAAAGGCCAAGAGTTAGCGCTGATCACTGCAAATTCAACTCTTTACTGCAAATCCAATATTTTTTGCTCCAAACCCGCATTGCCCGGCTGCAACGCCAGCGCTTTTTGATAACTGGTCAGCGCCAGTTTGGGGTGCTCATTTTTAAGATAGATATCGGCCAGTTGCCGGTGTGCGTCAACCGAAGTAGCAAAATGCTTGGCGTTAAAAGCAAACAGGGTAATGGCAGCGGCAGAGTTTCCACTCCACATTTGTTGCTGAGCCACCGATTTTATACCGGCTTCTTCAAGCACGTATCGCTTGGGGTGTTGCTGGTAAGTGGTTATGGCCTTATTAACATCGCCTTTAACCAAACCTTGAGTCAGTAAAAAGCTGATGGGCAATGATTCATCCTTTTGTAGTCGCTTAGTTTCGGGGGACTGGTATAAAACAGCGGCGATGTCGGCGAACATGCGGTTCTTCTCAGATTGATTGATGGCATTGTTGCTCAATATGATGACGGTGTGTTGCTGGTCGACAAATCGCATCATAAAGCTCGAAAACCCCGGAGTCTCGCCACTGGAGCCAACAACATTGACTGGTTTATGGTCCTGCACCGGCGCGAATTTTTCGACATACCAGCCATAATGCATTCCCTTGCCAAACAGTGAGGCTTTGATTTTGTCTGACAGAAAATCGCCATACAGTGCCCTGTCCCATTTGAACAAATCTTCGACGGTGGTGTACATTGCAGCACCGGCACCGAACATTTTAACATTCATATAGGCGGGATTTTTATAACCGCCGTTATGTCCAATGCGATAACCGCTCGCCCGGTTTTTAAGGATGGTGTTGTGGCTGGCAATGCCGGTATCAGTTAAATTTAGTGGCGTGAGTATTTGCTGTTGCAGCACTTGTTCGAAGCTTTGACCAGTGATCTGTTCGATGATAAGCCCCAGTAAAAAATAACCTAAATTGGTATAACGTTCATCGCTGCCGGGGGTGAACAATAAATCTAATCCGCCTATCACTTCGGCAAATTCTTGCTCGGTGGCGCCTTTAAATTTGCCCTTAAACCAACCAGGAATGACAAAAGCTCTTGGCAAACCAGTCCGATGGCTGAGAATATGGCCAATGGTGATCGCATTGGCTTTGTCCTTTGCCTCTTTACTCGTAAGAAATGGCAGGTATTTATCAATAGTGTCATCGAGCGACAGTTTGTTTTGCTCAATCAATAAAAAGGTTAATGTGGCGGTAAACGATTTGGTCATCGACGCGATTTTAAATTTCACCTTTGGCGAATTGGCCATTTGCCATTCGCGGTTGGCCAAACCGTGGCCTTTTTTATATATAACTTCGCCCGCTTTGGCCACCAGCACTGCACCGCTGAAAACCTCATGGTCGGCGTAGTCGCTTACTATCGCATCAATCTGATCTTGAATGTCTGATTTAGCTAGAATGTCAGAATTGGCCTGAGCTTCTAATTTGGCCTGGGCAGTAACACTGAATAATACAGCAGCGAATATCAACAGGGCTTTTAAAGGTAATCTCATGTAGAATTCTCTTGTGTCGTTTTATGTAGGCGATGCATGGTAATCCAGCTTAGCGTTTTTTCCCTTAAAAAATGCTATTATTTTTCTAACAGAATAATACGTGGTTTAAAATCAGTGGCTTATGAGTAACTATCAAGTAGGGCAATGGCAAGTATTGGTAGACGAAAACCGCTTGTCACCAGTAGCAGGCGCTGATATTGAGGCCCAAACGCTGTTGCCTAAGGTAATGACCTTACTACTTTATTTCATCGAAAATCCCAATAGGCTACTGACTTTTGACGAATTGAACCAAGCCGTATGGCCCAAAGAAGTGGTGGGCGATAACGCCATTTATAACCTGATTGGTCAGCTGCGAAAAGTGCTAGGTGACAAGGCTTCAAAACCCGAATATATCGAAACCTTGTCGAAGAAAGGTTATCGGCTGATTGCGCTGGTTAAGGTTATTTCGGCCGAGTCTATGGCACCCGGTCCTTCGAAAGAAGCGTCCGTAATCGAAGCTAAAACGGCATCAAACAAAAAATGGTGGGTTACTGCCAGCCTTGGTTTCGTCCTTTTGGTTTTACTGAGTTTTACTGCATACCTTTGGCAATCAAACGATAAAGCTGTCATATATTCAGCAGAAGAATTGCCTGATATCCCTCGTCAGCATTTCACTTTGGCGATGTTTCACCAACACAAGCACAGTCAAAAGCACACCCAAAAAGCGATTGAGTATTTGCAGCAAACCCAAGCGGTAGTCCCTCAGTTTTTGCCCGCCTATATTGAGCTGGGTTATGCCAATTTATGGTTGGCATTACGTAATCCTCAAGCCAAATCGTTGCTGTTCAAAAAGGTGCAGGTTTTAAGCGACAAAGCCATGGCGCTAGATGATCAGGCGATTGATTCGCGGCTGTTGGCCGCTTGTTTAAAGTGGTTTGGCGGCGACAAGCAGGCCTTAACCGATTTGGCCCCAGCGTTACTAAAAAGCAAAACCGCCTCGACCAGCAGCCGATTGGCCGTTGCTAACATTTTGTTTATCCAGAGTAATCGCGTCGATGCCATCAAACATCAAGAGTTGGCCGTTAGCGGCTGTCCAGATTGTGCCAGTGCTTATTATGCGCTGGCCACCTCGCAGTCGGTGGCGATGGCGTTAACACAAGCGTTTAAAAATTATGATAAATTCCTTGAACTCAGTGCCTATGAGGGTGATAACCCGATGAATTTGGCCAACCTCAACCGCTTGACCACCGCAAAACTCAGCGCGATGAATCAATGGATTGAAAAGGCCCCCACACCGGCAAAATTGTTAACCCATCAACGCAATACCTTGGCCTTGTTTTATCTGTCGTTGGGTAAACAGGCTCAGGCGCAAAAGCTGATGAATGATGCTCAGGCAGACAAAGACAGCAACTTTTTCACTCTATATACCCAAGCGGCGGTAGCGGGTGCCAAAAAAGACTTTGAACGCACAACTGCGATGTTGTTAAAGCGCCATGAACACTACCCAGACAACCGCCGTTTTGCATTTTCGCTAGCGTTGGCTTATTTGATGATTGATCAAACCGACTTGTCATTCGAATTATTGACCACCGGCGTATTTGAAGTGCCGCCCACCCAGCCGTCAAACACGGATGACATAAAAGACAGCGAATTCCATCGCTGGTCATTGTACGGTACGCTGCTAATAAGAGGTAAAGAGTTGGGTGAGGAGTTGGAAGGAGAAAACCAAGGCAACGGGCAAAAAATAATGGCGCTATTAGAGGCAAAAATCACCTCAGGTTTAATGGCCACCGACATTCAATCGAATATGACCTACGCCAGCATTTTGGCGCTGCAAGGTAAAACAGAACAAGCATTGAGCCAAATCAAACAAGTGCTAGAGGGTGGCTGGGTTGCCGACTTTAACCTTAACTGGTGGCACCTTGAAGACGACCCTTATTTACAGTCGCTAAAAGATGAACCTGCTTTTATTGAGATGGTGGGTGATTATCATCGACGGATTGGGGAGATTTCAGGGGATTGATTTGAGGCTTCACTCTTTATCCGCAATATCATCCTGCAAGGTCTCAATTTGTTCAACTACCTTTAAGAACTTGTCACCAAAGGGCGTGACCTGATACTCCACACGAGGTGGGATCTCCGGGTAAGAACACTTGTCTAAAATGCCAAACTCTACGTTTTTGCGTAGGCAATCGTTAAGTACTTTGGTGCTGAGTCCTTCAACACTGCGCACCATTTCGCCGGGTCGATTTATGCCGTTGGCCAGTAGATTAAATACAGTTAATGACCATTTACAGCCAAAAATGGTCTCTACTAACCTTGCCGCCTGCTCAGGTGGCGATTTTCTTAAAAATATTTTCTCGTTTGTTTTCACTAAGATACACCAAAAAGTACTTACCCTACCCCATTGTACTCACTTTTTTGGCCGATTGCGCTTTGTTATCGTGGCCATGTTCTTTTCAGTCACCTTTTCATTCTATCGAGGATATAACAATGACCAATCAACAAACCAAACACGCACTAATTGTCGGTGGTTCGAGCGGTATCGGTTTTGCCGTTGCCAAACAGTTACAAAGCCAAGGCGTAACACCGATTATTGTCGGTCGTAAACTCGATAAACTGAACCACGCTAAACAGCTTCTGGCAGAGTTTGGTGACGTAACGACCATTCAAGCTGACTTGAACGACCCACAGGCCATCGAATCGTTACGAGCGCAAATTGCTGACAACCAAACGCCCATCAGCTATTTGGTCAACGCCGCTGGTTATTTCAATCCCAAAGCATTTTTAGACCACGATGCCCAAGATTACGACACCTATATGAATTACAACAAGGCGATCTTTTTCATCTCCCAGGCAGTCGCAAGCCAAATGAAACTAAACGGTGGCGGCAGCATTGTTAATATAGGTTCGATGTGGGCAAAACAGGCCATCAAGGCCACGCCTTCTTCGGCATACTCAATGGCCAAAGCTGGATTGCACGCCTTAACTCAGCATATGGCAATGGAATTGGCAGACGATAATATCAGGGTCAACGCAGTATCGCCTGCGGTAGTCAAAACACCAATTTACGAAACCTTTATTGACCCTAAAGACATGGATGAAACTTTGGCAAGCTTTGACGCGTTTCACCCCATCGGCAGAATTGGGTC
>JABSOG010000809.1 GCA_013216025.1 Algicola sp.
ACACAAGAATCCAGCGGTTGCCAATATCACCTTCAAACAACTGGCCACCCATAGCTCAGGTTTAAGCAAACAACCTTCAGGTTGGAATTGGACAACGGTTGGCTCTTTGTTCAGCGCAAACATTTTGGGTAACCCTTATGAAAACTTAGACAAAAAGTTTGTCTTTGAATACCTCGAAACCGTAGAGCTTGCTCTTAATGTAGCGCAGGGTGAAGAATCAGCTAAAGCCGAGTACTCCAACGTAGGTGTCGGCCTATTGGGTTTGATATTGAGTGAGTTAGAAGGACAAAGTTACTCACAAATGATTCAAGAGAACGTATTGTCACCCCTTAACATGCAGGCCAGCACGGCGGGTTACCCGACCGACAAAGATAAGATGGTGGCCGGTTTTGGCCAGTTCAGAACAATAGGCTCTGTGGTGCTCACCGCCGAATCGGACCGCTGGACCTTCACCGATGTATTGGCGGGTGCCGGTGCAATTAACTCTAGCTTGTCTGACATGATGAAGTTTCTGGGTCACAGCATGGCAAGTTATCAGCAGCCACGTTATAAAGATGAGAACAACCTAGTGCCCATTGGCAAAAACAGCCAAGTCAACCTCGGCTGGTTAGTGACGCCACTAAACGAAGAAAAAACCGCAAACTTTGTTTTTCACAATGGTGCGACTGGCGGATTCAGAAGTTTCTTAGGGTTTGACGAGTCGTCTAATACCGGCGTGGTGATCTTGTCAAACAGCACTCGATATGTCGATGCACTTGGCAAGGATATCTTGTCTGCCTTGATTAAGGATGAGGCTATGATTGCCTTGGCTGGTAGTTTGAATTAGCGCTAACGCGCGGCGGCCTTCGGCCTGAAGGTCAAAAGCCTCAACACGGAGCCACGGAGAAGCGGAGGAAAGAAAGAGAAAAGATAAAACATATAAGATTGTTGAATTGTTAAGGTTTTTACATTGGAGCAACACTCCCCAATTTAAAAACGTTCTTTTTCCTTTTTATTTTTGATTTTCCTCTTTATTTACTCCGTGGCTCCGTGCCTCCGTGTTGAGATCTTTTGACTTTAACAGTGCGTAGCGCGACCAAAAGGGCCGCGCAGCGCAAAGAAAAGGTTAGTCGACCAAGCCATATTGCTCACGCAAGATCTCAACAATCTCAGCCTTAGGATTATCAGACAACTCAATCTTGTGCCCAACAATCTTTTGTGCGATGCCCAGATAAGTACTAGAAATCTTCATCAACACAGACTCTGGTAAAGCGTTGTCGCGTGCCAATGCCAAACGCTCTTCCATGCGGTTTTTGTTTAACAGAATATCCGGATCAGGGAAGTGCTTAAGCAACAACTGACGGAAATCTTCTTTAGAGTTTTCGACCACTTTACCTTCACGATAAGCCGGACCATCCCAAATACGTGACGAATCAGGCGTACCCACTTCATCCATATAAATCAGTTTTTCTTTGCCTTGTGCGTCAGTGACATAACCAAACTCAAACTTGGTATCGACAAAAATCTGGTCGATGTCGGCCAATGCTTTGCTGATCACGCCAAAACCTTCGTTCAGCAGCTTTTCGTACAAAGTAATGTCATCAAGGTTGGCAAAGTTAAAGGCGGCAAAATTTTGCTCAATATTTTCACGAGTGATATTCACGTCATCCGCCTCTGGCACACCCGGAATACCGGTCAAAATGCCTTTGGTCGATGGTGTCATCAACAACTCATCCAACTTCTGGTCTTTTTGCAAATTTTCAGACAGCTGAATGCCGCAGAAGTCTCGCTCGCCCTTGGCATAAGCACGCCACATAGAACCGGTAATGTAGTCACGGCAAATCGCTTCAATCATCACCGGTTTGGCTTTTTGCACAATCCAGACAAACGGATGCGGAATATCCAAAATATGACTTTCGGCCAAACCTTGCTCACGAAACAACTTGAACCAATGATTAGAAATCGCATTGAGCGCAGCGCCTTTGCCCGGCACACCGTTCATACCACCTTCACCATGCCAAATGCAGTCAAAAGCAGAGATACGATCACTGATCACCATGATCGCCAACGGGGCATCAGCGGCCACATCGTAACCTTTTTCTTTGATAAGACGGGCGCTATCGTCCTGGGTCAACCAGTAAACAGAACGCACTTTGCCGCTGTGAACTGGTTGGTCGGTACGAATGGGTAAATCGTCGTTAACTGCTAAAACTTTATCGGCCAAACTCATGGATGGTAGTCCCCTTGGATTTATATGCTTGATTCTAATTAAGCATAATTAGGTAAAATCAGGTAAAAAGTTGAGAGAAATTTCAGGCCGCGAATTTTAACAAAAATAACGGTGCGTTACAGCAAAAAAGCGCTTTTTGATTTGGCATAAGTTATAAAAGCAAGAGAAAAGCGATCCACACGGAGGGGCACACAGAGTCACGGTGGCCACGGAGGAGATCAAAAGCAATAATTCAGGGAAAAGATGACTAAAGCAAACCCCAAATTAGCTCGTTTATGTTGCCTTTACATTTTTTTGTTTTTCTCCGTGGACACCGTGACTCTACGTCCCTCTCCGTGTGGATCGTTTTTTCCTTTTATTTTAGAATCAAAATTCTGAAAAATTATAATTAATACTCACCCAGCCAAAACCTCCCGCACATATTCCCCAAAAGCCTCAACCTCCACCAAAAAAGCATCATGCCCATATTGCGACTGATGATTGATGTATTCGCACACTACCTCGCCCAATTTGAGCCCTTCATATAGCTCTTGCTGTTGTTGCGGGGTAAACAAAATGTCTGACTCAACTGATATTACTGTTATCTTGGCGCTTATACGGCCAAAAGCGGCCGCCATCGACGGATAGTTTTGGGTCACGTTATAACTGTCCATTGCGGTGGTTAACAACAAATAGGTATTTGCGTCAAACTTGCGACAAAAAGCATCGGCGTTATGGTCCATATAACGGTTAATTTCGTCATCACGCATATCACCATTACCAAAACTGTTGAAGCGGCGGTTCCACTCAGTGGCGTTGCGATAAGTAAACAAACCCAACTTGCGCGCCAAACGAAACCCATTAAGATCGTCACCGGGCTGATAGTTACCTTGCTTGAAATTAGGATCGATTCGAATCGACTGCTGCTGAATGTGACGATTGGCAATATTGGCGGGATACGCTTTATACGATGAACAAGTCAGCATCAAACGCTTGAGCGAATCGGGGTATTCAATCGCCCAAGTCAGCGATAGCATCGCCCCCATCGAGTTGCCAATGATGGCATACAAACACTCAATGCCCAGATACTCAAGTAGACGTTTTTGGCTGGTCACCATGTCGTTAATAGAGATTTCGGGAAAGTCCCCTGCCCAGCGATGGCCCGTTTGATGATTGACCTCTACCGGACTCGAAGAACCAAAACAACTGCCCAAGTTGTTAATACAAATAACATGATATTGGTCGGTGTCGATGGCTTTACCCGGCCCTATCATATCTTGCCACCAGCCCTTTTTATCATTGCGGGGCGTGCTGGTCGCATGACTGCCAACACTCAAAGCATGATGCACCAACACCACATTGTCTTTGTGTGGTGACAGTTCACCGAAAGTCTCGAAACATAACTGCCACTGGGGCAATTGCTGACCTGAGGTCAATAAAAATGGCTCACTGTTGGTATACAACAGTGAGCCATCGTCGTTTTGTGTAATGGTCAAATCACCAACCCTACTTTAATGTATCCAATACATCGTCATCCGAACCTTCAGCAACATCAGCAAACAAAAAAGTACTCATGTAACGTTCGGCGGTATCTGGCAACATCGCCAAAATACTTGAACCATCTGGGGCAGTCTCAGCCACTTTTAATGCAGTGGCAAAAGTAGCACCTGATGAGATACCACAAAACAGCCCTTCTTCACGCATCAAAGCCAACGCCGTATCACGGGCCAGTACATCATCAACGGGTAATACTTCATCGATAACATCACGGTTAAGCACCGCTGGAATAAAGTCAGGCGTCCAGCCCTGAATTTTATGTGGTGCCCAATCAGCGCCCATCAACAATGACGCACCAGCAGGCTCGGTGCCGATGATTTTAATGTTTGGACGGGCCGCTTTAAGGACT
>JABSOG010000810.1 GCA_013216025.1 Algicola sp.
TTTAAATTCTCAATTTGTTCGTATTCAGTTTCGAGCTTCAGACTGTGAATACCTTTTACATCACCTTCGCGAATTGAGGTGATCTCGCAATCATGGTCGAGCCAGTTTTGCCACGAAATCGCCGTGCCACTGGGCGCATCTAATTTATTGGTGTGATGAATCTCGTCAATGTGAAACTCTGGCTTACCGTACAACAAGCTACTTTGACCCAAAATCTGCAAGCAACGACGAACCAAATTCATGCCCAGGCTAAAGTTATGGGCAAGCACCCAACGTGCACCGTTTTGCTGCAAATTGGTCAGCAGCTGCTCGGGCCACTCATAACCGGTTGTGCCACAAACCACGTCGACTTGAGCGTCAACCAAAACAGGAGCAACAGCGTCCATTGCCGTGGGCGGCACAAAAACGATGGCCACATCGGTGTTGGCCAGTCCTTCGACAGTCACTGGGTTGTCTTCGTTGAAAACGGCACTTAAATTAAGTTGTGGCGCGGCAGCTTGAAGTAAGCGAACCACTTCTTGGCCGGTTCGACCATCGCCGACAACGGCAATGTTTAAGGTATTGGTATGATTAGAGATGGTCATCCCTATGACTCCTGTTCAAAAAGTTCGCGGTGCAGTGAACAAACGATATCGTTGGCTTCAGCCTGCTCCACTAAAAAACAAATATTGTGACTGCTGGCACCAAAACAAATCATGCGCAAGTTGTACGGTGACAATACATTAAATAAACGGGCGGAAACCCCCGCTTGACGTTCGATTTTGTTACCCACTACAGCCACTAGAGCCAGCCCTTGCTCTACTTTCACTTCACACAATTCACTCAATTCGTCTATCACCACTTGAGCCAAACCGCCATTAGTGCTGGCGACCGAGTCAAGCGTTAAAGCCACGCTGACTTCTGAGGTGGTGATAAGGTCAACACTGATTTTGTGCTTGGCTAAAATGGTAAATACCCGAGCCAAAAAGCCATGAGTGTGTAACATGCTTAAGCTACTGACGGTCACCAAAGTCTGGTTCGACCGTACGGCGATGGCGCGATAATTCGGTGCTGAGTCAACCTGCTGCTTAATCCAAGTGCCGCCGTTGGTAGGATTGTGGCTAGAGCCCACAAATACGTTGATGTTTTGACGAATGGCAGGCCATAAAGTTGACGGGTGCAATACTTTGGCACCAAAGGTGGCCAACTCTGCGGCTTCACAAAAACTGATCTCTTTCATCGCATAAGCGTTAGTGGCAATGCGTGGGTCGGTGGTATATACGCCTTCGACGTCGGTCCAGATTTGCAGATTTTGTGCTTGCAGACCTTCAGCCAATAACGCCGCGCTGTAATCACTGCCGCCACGGCCCAGTGTTGTGGTATTACCCTGCGCATCGCTGCCGATAAACCCTTGAGTGACAACAATGTTTTGCTGACACAAAGGCAACAAGTTTGCTTGTGCTGCGCTGGCGATTTGTGCTGTTTGCGGTTCACCGCTGCCGTGAACGCTGTCGGTGATCATCACAGTGCGGGCATCAAACCATTGGCAGTTTTGATCGGTTAGTCTGATAACTTCACTGAACAACGTTGAAGAAAGTAATTCGCCAAATGACAATATTTGGTCGGCCAGTTGCAGCGTACAACCCTCGCTCAGTTGTTGGGCGGTGGCGTTCAGTCTGCCCAACAGTTGTTCTAATGTCGTTGCGGCTTGCGCCGGGTTGCCAATTTCAGCGAGGATGGTTCTGTGATGTTCGCTAATGCGATCAATAATCGCTTGTCGTGCAGGTCGGTCACACTCACCAGAACAGAGTTCGATAAGTTGGTTGGTTACGCCACTTGAGGCGCTGACCACAACCACGCGGATAGTGCTGTCTGCCAAAACGATATTTGCACATCGTTTCATGGCGGTAAAATCGGCCATACTGGTGCCGCCAAATTTGGCAACATTTAAGTCGTTCATAGTCTCAAAACCTGAATATTGGGTGTAGTAAGAGACACGAATTTAATCGCGTCATTCAGAAAAAGTGTTTTTGGGGCCCGCTAAAACTGTTAAAACAACAGTATTAATGGGCCTAAGGTTTGAGCTGGGCCATGGGTTTGAGCTGGGCAGCGAATTTGGCGGTCATCGACAAAATACCAGACATACCAATACGAAAATTTGGCCTGACAAAGCAGCGATGTAATGTGATGTTATAAATAGTCATTATTCTCTCTCGAACCATTAGCTGACAACACGCGGCAAAACACAATAGCGATGTTTCAGATGTTTTAAATGTTCGGGGAGTTTGGGGTGTACCAAATGCTAACGAAAGGCTTCGTTATTTGATACAACACCAGAAACTCTCCACCAATGTTTGGTGACAGTCGACAGGATTCAGCCTATCGCCCAACAGTGTATTCATCAATTAAAAACACTGTCTCGGCGTTAATCCCCCTCACTGACATTCACTGGAGATTGATCTCCTCTTGTCAGTTACCTGGTTAACGCTCCTCTTCCGGCCCTTGTGATAAGGGATGCGTGGATTTAAACATTCGGATGGCCAAACGTCAACCCCCGAGGATAAATAACTAACAAAAAGTAATAAAAAACTTGGTTTTTATCACTCAACGGCGAAAATCGGGTGGTTTTTTGTGTTTTATGCTCAAATAATAGACATAAATAGATAAAACGACTGTTGACCATCAGTTATTGATGGCCTGCCTTAATTGCCGGACAATGGCCTCAGATGCGGCATTGTCCTGATAATAATACGTTCCCCATTGCAACGGTGTCATGCCGTCGATGTCTTTTTTGCTCAAATCCCTGCGATTGAGTGACTTAATCAAATACAAGCCACTGTGATAAGACCCGCGGGCAATCGCTAATCTGAGCAAACCGCCGCCCTGAAATAAATAATTAGAGGAACATTCAATTGATGCCAGCAACTTGGCTTTTTTGTTTTTTGCCTTGCGGGCTGCCCGTTTAAGCGCCCGCACATCGTCGTTGATCACCAAAGCACAGAGGTTGACTGTATTTTGATCTTTGGCCGCCAACCCAGCATTAGGCAGACCCAACAAAATAACCATCAAACTGACAATCCAAAGCGTTTTCATAGGCTCACCATTAAGAATTGGAGACGATAACAAAGTATAGAACACTGTATATTTTTTGACGAAAACAGAATAAATACTAAGCTCTAACTAATCCTCCACCGATATATGCTTGGTTTAACAACGGGATAACAATGACTGAACAGAGAAAGCTGGCTGCCATCATGTTTACCGATATTGTCGGTTATACCGCCTTGATGTCCATCGATGAGCACAAAGCGCTCGAAGTGCTACGCAAGAATCGAAATTTGATAAAACCCCTAGTGGCCGAACACAATGGCGAATGGCTCAAAGAAATGGGCGATGGCACCCTGTCCTGTTTTACCAGCTCGGTTGATGCAGTCAACTGTGCCATTGAAATTCAAAAAGAGCTGCTTAATGACAATGAGTTGACCATTCGCATCGGATTACATACCGGGGATGTGGTAATCGACCAAGGTGACATATTTGGTGACGGGGTCAACATAGCCTCACGTATAGAGCCCATTACCATCCCCGGCGGCATATGCCTGTCTGAGCAACTGTATGATTCAATACGCAATAAGCCGGATATCAGCGCGATGTATCTGGGCGAAATCGATCTTAAAAACGTCGGCAGACCGATTCGTATCTACGCACTGACGGTTGCAGGATTGCCGGTAACGACCAAGGAATCGTTTAGTACAAGGGATCCATTCAGTCCGCCCGAAACTGCCCCAAATAGCGAACCAGTACCGCCGCAGGCGCCTCAAAGCAATTTCAGAACAGAAGATCATCCCCTGCCCGGCGGCACAGCCATTGGCCAATACACACTCCAGAGCGTACTCGGAGAAGGCAGCTTTGGCATTGCCTATAAGGCCATAGATAGCCAGTTGCAATTGCCAGTGGTGATCAAAGAGTACCTACCCGTCGAGTGGGCCTTGCGGTTTAAAGGCGAACAAGTGGTCTGTATCCGCCCCGGCGGTGAAGAGGCTTACGAGTTCGGCCTCAAATGCTTTTTGCGCAGGCCCGTACGCTGGCGCAATTCAAACAC
>JABSOG010000811.1 GCA_013216025.1 Algicola sp.
CGAAGCGCCCTATGGTCGCATTGGCGAAAAACTGGCCGAACCCCATACCATTTTGATTGCTCTGCACAGGTTCTTTGCCCAATGCCTCTATCAGTTCATCGTCGATACCTCTACCAAAGTCATTGATTTTGAGTTCAATTTCGTCATTTATCGACAGGATTATCGATAAATCGAGTTTGTTTGCGCCATTACCAATACTGGCGTCTGCGGCATTATCGAGTATGTTGGTCAGCGCACTTTCAAGCCCAGCATCGGGATTAAATACCCGTTTTTGTAACCCATCACTTTGCTCAAAATCAAGGACAATATCGGGTCTGGTAACCAACCAACGTTCTACCAGTGTGGCAAAATAGTCATCTACATTTTCGCTTTGACTGATATTCGATTTGTTTAGAATGGCTTTATGGGATATTGATTGTACAATTGTGCGACATAACTCAACCTGTTCAATTAGGGTATCTAACCCCTCCTTACCTACATCATGCTTTAATTCATCACATAGCAGACTAATAGATGACAATGGTGTGGCCAAATCATGTGCAGCGTTTGCGGCAAATGTAGCAATGGCTATCAGTTGTTCGTCTCGCAATTGGTTTTCTAGAAGCGCAGATAATGATTGATGTTTGACCCTCACCGCATGAGATTGTTGCCCAATGAACCACACCAGTAACAGACACGAAAAGATAAATGTCAGCCACATACCCAATAGGTGAAATGAGAATCCTTGGGCTTGTTGATTTAGTTGTTGCATTTGATGATGCGCGTGAGGATCGACCGCTACCGGCCAATAGTTATACATTAAGGTGGTATAACTTATTATGGCGACCGCCGCAAGCAGCAGTGACAAACGCCAATTGAACAATGCTGCAGCTGTTGCGACAGGCAGTAACAGCACAGATACCGCGCCATTGGTGGCTCCACCGGAGAAATAGAGTAAGGAGGAAAATGCCAGAATATCAATGAGTATGGTTTGGAACAGGTAATGGGGGCTTATTTGTTCTTTGATGCGAGTATATGAATAGTAAACGCCCGTTAAAGCAATATGGGCGAATACTACCTTCCAGAGGTAGTGCCAAGGCAGATCGCTATCAAACTGGGTTTGTCCAACGCCGACAACGACAATCTCAGTGAGCAGATAGAATATCCGCAATTTGACCAGTTGTAGTAGTTGTTCTTTTACAGATAATTCGGGGGAGAATATTTTTATCATGGTGATTCATTTCAACCAACGATGGCCTGCGGCCATGAAAATCAAAAGATCTCAACACGGAGGCACGGAGAGGCGGAGGAAAGAAAGAGGAAAAGAATAAAACTGAAAAACCAAATTAGCCTAAATGAAGTCAATAACTCGAAACCAAATAGCATTTAACTTTAAATATTTTGATTTTCTCTTTCTTTCTCCGTGCCTCCGTGCCTCCGTGCCTCCGTGTTAAGATCTTTTGTCTTTTAACCCTAGAACAGGCCTACATGCAAATGCCACCGTCAATCTCTACTACGCGACCGGTAAAGAAATCATTTTCGAAGATGTATTTGGCGGTGTGAGCTATTTCATCGGCTTCACCTAAGCGTCCGACCGGTTTCATTTTTACCAGACGTTCTTTGGCTTCAGGTTTCATTGCATCAGTCATGGCTGTGCGGATAACACCAGGTGCGATAGCCCCTACCCTAATACCGTGTCGACCCAATTCTCTGGCCCAAGTCACAGTCATTGCGACAACACCAGCTTTTGATGCTGAGTAGTTGGTTTGACCCATGTTACCTGCCCGTGCGACGCTCGACATATTGATGATCACACCCTTGCGGCGGCCCTCTATCATATGTACTGCGGCTTCACGACCACACAAGAATACTCCCGTTAGGTTGACGTCGACAACAGATTGGAACTGTGACAGAGACATCTTTTTGGCTACAACGCCGTCTTTGGCTTTAACAAACATGCCATCACGTAAGATACCAGCGTTGTTGATAAGGCCATCAATGCCACCCAAATCTTCAACAATTTGCTTAAAGGTGCTTTCGACCTCAGCTTCGTCAGTAACGTTGGCCACATAAGCTTTGGCTGTTGAACCCGCTTCTTCTACCAAAGCAACAGATTGTGCCAGTTGCTCTGGGTTTAAGTCTATCAAAGCAAATTTTGCACCGTAACCTGCCAGATTAATCGCCATAGCACGACCCAAACCCTGACCACCGCCGGTGATCACGATGATTTTATCTTTTACGTCCATTATTCGCCCTTATTACTGAATGTTTGAAATATGCTCGAAAAATCTTTCTTGCCGTTGCCTTGAGTGGCATGCATGGCATATAAGCTGCGAGCAAGCGATCCCATTGGGGTCGCTGACTGACTCTTGACACAAGTGTCCATCGCCAAACCCAAATCTTTGGCCATCAAATCAACCATAAAGCCACCTTGATAATCGTTAGATGAAGGTACGTTTTCCATCACGCCCGGACATGGGTTGTAAACTTCAAGTGTCCAGTTACGACCTGAGCTTTGCAGCATGATCTCAGACAATACTTTTGGATCCAGTCCGTTGTCGACACCCAACTGTAACGCTTCGCTGGTGCCAGCCATCAAAACGGCGAGCAACATGTTGTTGCAAACTTTGGCCACCTGACCGGCACCATGGGCACCTGCATGAAAGATGTTTTTGCCCATAACTTCAAGTACAGGTTTGGCGTTGTCAAAATCAGCGGTTTCGCCACCAACAATGAACGTCAACGAACCCGCTTTTGCCCCACCAACACCACCAGAAACAGGAGCATCGACAAAGTGAATGCTTTTGCTAGCGAGTTCTTTAGCCACTTTTTGGGCTGTTTCGCTATCTATAGTTGAAGAGTCGATAACCAAGGTGTCTTTAGACAGGTGATTGATTAAACCGTTTTCACCAAGATAAACAGACTCAACGTGTTTGCCCGCAGGCAACATGCTGATCACAAAATCTGCGCCTTGTACTGCCTCAGCCGTTGTTGCAGACTGTTTGCCGCCAACAGCAACGACTTCGTCGATGGCCGCTTGAGATAAATCAAATACGTTAACCTGATGGTCAGCTTTAACCAAGTTGATGGCCATTGGGCCACCCATGTTTCCTAAACCAATAAAAGCGATGTTAGCCATGTTATTTTCCTAAGCCTTTAAGTGGGTGTGTTTGCTCCGTCCACGGGGAGTCAAACATCAATGAGATAACCGCCGGGTCAACATCCTTTACGGTGTTGTAACGCCATTTCGGTTGATTGTCTTTTTCTATCAATAACGCCCGTACACCTTCGGCGAATTCACCGCTAGTACCGCAACGAACCGACACACCCAGCTCGAAGCGGAAACAGTCGGCCAGCGTCATGTCTTTACCCGCACGTAATTGTTCATAAACGATATGTGCGGTAATGGCACTGCCATGAGACAAGGACTTTTGTGCCCGAGTTAGCCATTTTTCGTCCGTCTCAATGGCCAGAATCGCGTCAACTATATCACTGACTGTTTCTTTGCCGGTAACCTCTGCAATCAACTCCATATGGGTCTGAACATTGCCTTGAGGCATCAGATTGAGTGTTTGGGATTCAAATTTGCGCAACACATCGTTGAGTTTTTCGTGATTTAGTGAGGTCGTTGCCCCCCAACGAGTTACTAACAGTTCTTCAAAAAAGGCGTGTTTTTGATCTTGCCCAACAAAGAAGTCAGCCAGATTGATGTACTTGGCATCGGCCGCGTTAATCGAGGCGCCAGTCATGCCCAAAAATAGGCCGCAACCGCTTGGCATTTGATTCAAGAAATACGTTCCACCCACATCTGGATATAAACCTATGGTGATCTCTGGCATCGCAATGCGTGAGGTTTCGCTGACAATACGGTGACTGGCACCGGCCATCAGGCCCAAACCGCCGCCCATTACGAATCCTTGACCCCAAACCACAAAAGGTTTTTCGAAGGTGTGGATCAGGTAATCAAGCTGATACTCGTGGGTGAAGAATTCTTCAACATAAGTGGCTTGCTGACCGGGATTTTTGACCATCGCCTGATACAAATCAACGACATCACCACCGGCACAAAAGGCCTTTTCGCCTGAGCCTTC
>JABSOG010000812.1 GCA_013216025.1 Algicola sp.
TGCGCAAATTGTTGCTGAAGAATTTAAGGTTGATGTCGACACCGTTGGTGTTTCGGCCCCGCGCACCGATAAAGTGCCTACCACTTCGCCCACGGCGGCCTCGTCTGGCACCGATTTGAATGGCAAAGCGGCGCAAAATGCGGCCAAAACCCTTAAACAGCGTTTAATCAAGTTCGCCATTGAGCATTTCTCTGTCAATAAAGAAGCCGTTAAGTTTGCCAATAGTCAGGTAACGATTGGCGACAAGACGATGGCGTTTAGCGAGTTCGTACAATTGGCTTACATGAACCGGGTATCACTGTCGTCTACCGGCTATTACAAAACACCGAAAATTCACTTTGACCGGGCAAAAGCCAAAGGGCGTCCGTTTTTCTACTTTGCCAATGGCGCGGCTGTGTCTGAGGTCATCATCGATACCTTAACAGGCGAATATAAACTGTTGCGCACCGACATTTTGCAAGATGTTGGCACGTCCTTGAATCCGGCCATTGATGTTGGTCAGATTGAAGGCGGATTTATTCAGGGCGTTGGGTGGTTAACCACCGAAGAGTTAATGTGGAACGACAAGGGTCGATTACTCAGTAACAATCCGGCCACTTATAAAATTCCGGCGATAAGCGATGCACCGCCTGAGTTTAGAGTCGATTTAATGCCGGATGACCCCAATCGGGAGCATACGGTCTACAATTCAAAAGCAGTGGGTGAACCGCCACTGATGTTGGCAATCTCGGTGTGGTCTGCTTTACGAGATGCTGTTTCAAGTCTGTCTGGCTACAAGGTCAGCCCGGCACTTGATACACCAGCAACGCCTGAAAAGGTGTTATGGGCGGTCGAAGAAATGAACGCAATTGAACAATAGCAGAGTCATGAATATGAACATCAATTGGATAGAAGCAGCACATCAACTTAATCGTCAAGGCGAGGCTTATATCATGGTCACCTTGATTGGGGTCTCAGGCTCCACTCCGCGTAACAGCGGGACCAAAATGGTGATCACCGCCGAGCAGATTTACGACACCATAGGCGGCGGGCATCTTGAGCATAAATGCGTTGCACATGCGCATAAAATGTTGGCCGAACAACAACAAGGTCAACACCTCGAAAACTTTCAACTGGGCGCCAAACTCGGCCAATGCTGTGGCGGTCAAACCAGTGTTTTATTTGAATATTTCGCTCAAAGCTCGGTTAACATCACCTTGTTTGGGGCCGGTCATGTGGGCCAATCGCTGATAGGTATTTTGGCCGACTTGCCTTGCAAAGTCACTTGGGTCGACAGCCGCGAAGAACAATTTCCCAACCCGGTTTTCATGCGTAATTTGAGCAATGTCACCACTGTGGTCAGCGACCATCCTGAAGATATGGTGGCCAAAGCGCCTGATAACAGTTATTTCATCGTGATGACCCACAATCACCAGATGGATTTTGAGATTTGCCAAACCATTCTTGAACGTCGGTCTTTTAAATATTTGGGGCTTATTGCTTCTAAAACCAAATGGCGGCGCTTTCAGCAGCGCTTTGGCCATCGCGATATCGACCCGGCTTTGGTGCGCCAAATGAGCTGCCCTATTGGGTCGGAGCATGTGCCGGGTAAAAAGCCGATGGAAATTGCGGTTTCTATCGCTGCCGAAATTATCGCGCAATATCAACAGGTTGAACAGCCTGAGCAGTCCGAACAAGCTGAAAAGTCTTCAAGCACTCATCAAGCCCCAGCGGGCGTCCATTGGAATGAATTAAAGCAGTTGTTAAATGAAACCTGAACCCATTAATCACTTTGCCCTGCGTAGTAGCAGGGTAGTCGCAGGCAACGAGATGATTGCCGCCTGTGTCGAAGTCAAAAACGGCAAAATCAAAACCGTTCACGCTCACGATGTCCAGCTCGATTGCCCCATTGAAGAGTTGGGCAATCAGGTATTAATGCCTGGACTTGTCGACTCACACGTTCACATCAACGAACCGGGTCGCACCGAATGGGAAGGGTTTAATACCGCAACCCAAGCCGCTGCGGCGGGTGGCATCACCGCTTTGGTCGACATGCCGCTAAACTGTATTCCGGTCACCATCAATAAAGCGGCCCTTGAGGAAAAACTTGAAGCCGTGCATGACAAGTTATGGGTCGATTGCGGTTTTTGGGGGGGCGTGGTGCCCGACAGTGTCGACGACCTCGACGAACTGCTCGGTGCTGGTGTGTTGGGGGTTAAATCGTTTTTAATCGACTCAGGCATTGAAGAATTCCCTAACGTTGCAGCTGCTGATATACGTCGCGCCTTGCCGATTTTAGCCAAGCACGATGTGCCTTACCTTATTCATGCCGAGCTGGATACCGAATGTAAACCGCCTCCGGTGATTGGCGATAATTATCAAAGCTTTTTGGCGTCTCGCCCCAAGCATTGGGAAAACGAAGCGGTTTCTTTGATGGTTGAATTGTCAGCCGAAGCACAAGCTAACGGTCATGATTGCAAGGTGCACATTGTGCATTTGTCTTCAGCCGAAGCGCTCGACAGCATTGCCAAAGCCAAGGCGCAGGGGCTGGAATTTACCGCTGAAACCTGTCCTCACTATTTGACGTTGTTTTCTGAAGCGATCCCCAACGGTAAAACGCTGTTTAAGTGTTGTCCGCCAATACGCGAAGACGCCAATCGCGAGATTTTGTGGCAGGCAGTTCAAGACGGACGTATCAGCTTTATTGTGTCAGACCATTCGCCGTGTACGCCGCAGTTAAAACACATCGATAGCGGTGATGTCGAGAAAGCCTGGGGCGGTATTTCGGCTTTGCAATTTGGTTTGCCGTTGATTTGGACGGAAGCGAAAAATCGCGGTTTTAGCTTGGTGGATATCAGTCGTTTGATGTCGTTCGAAACGGCCAAGTTTGCTGGGTTGTCGAGTATTAAAGGGCAAATCAGCCCGGGTTTTGATGCCGACTTTGCGGTATTCGATGATTCGGTTGAATATCAAATTACCAACGACATGATCAAGCACCGCCACAAAATCACCCCTTATGAAGGCAGAACCGTATGCGGTCAAATTAATAGAACCTACCTTCGTGGGCAATTGGTGTATGCCGATGATGCCTTTCAAAATTCACCCGTAGGCAGACCTCTGCTGAAAAATCAATTATGAGCAGCAAAATGACAGATAATCAGCAACTAGAACAACAGTTTAAAACCCATTATGTCGATTTGGCCAGCGAACGTGTTGGCGGCGAAACTTTGAGTTGCAGCGATGATTTTTTTGCTGAAATGGAAAACCTGCTCAAAACCGGTCGTGGTATTTTTATCGACGACAAATACACCGAGCGTGGCAAATGGATGGACGGTTGGGAGTCTCGCCGCAGTTATGGTCGCGACGATGGTCGAGAATACGACTGGTGTGTTATCCGTTTGGGCATTCCCGGCTTCATTCGTGGGGTTGATGTTGACACTAACTTTTTTAGAGGCAATGCGCCACAAACCGTGTCGGTAGAGGCTTGCAATAGCGAAACCCAACCTGATGACAGCACCCAGTGGCACACTGTTTTGACTGAAATTGGCGTAGATGCTCATAGCCAAAACCTGTTCAAAGTTGATTCTGAGAAAGCTTGGACTCACGTTCGCTTGAACATTTTCCCCGATGGCGGCGTTGCCCGTTTTCGTGTTTATGGCGAAGCCCACGTTAACTGGGACGACTTTTTACCCGGCGAACTGATTGATTTGGCAGCGATTAAAAACGGTGGCAAGGCATTGTTGGTCAGCGACATGTTTTTCTCTGATAAAAACAACCTGATCATGCCCGGCCGTGGTAAAGACATGGGTGACGGCTGGGAAACTAAGCGCCGTCGTGATCCTGGACCTGATTGGTCCATCGTCAAATTGGCCCAACCCGGCAGCGTCAACAAGGTGATTGTTGATACTCATCATTTTAAAGGCAACTTTCCCGACAGCTTTAAGCTTGAAGGTACGGTATCTGATAGCGATGATTTTACGCAAGATTCCGGTATAAAAAGCGCTACATGGGAGCCTGTTATCGAACAAACCAAGCTTTATGCCCACCGTGAGCATTTGTTCATCAAAGAGGTTGTGT
>JABSOG010000813.1 GCA_013216025.1 Algicola sp.
TGACACCATTATTGTCAGCATCGCCAAGCGCAGCAATCAATTGGCCAAAATTAGCATCTTTGCTCAAGTCAAAATTAAATCCACCTTGGTGAGATGAAATTGTTCGAGAACTACTGACATTAATACCCATTGGTAGTTTAGGGATTGTATCAGGGGGGATGCTATCTACATTGCCTGTTGAGGTGTCAGATGGGACCATTGGAATGCATTCTTCATTAGTATTTACGGGGTTGTATTGAAGTACATCGGCTATTGCGTATTTGATTACCGAATTATCTGATGTTTGTTGCACACTGAGGTTTGAAATTGCCACCGCTGTTACACCTGCGAAATAACCAAGGTTTTGGTAACTTCTAAAGGAGGGTTCAGGGTCGTCTGCCCATGCATTGACGAACAATATAGCGGCGCCATCTGCATAGTGCACAGTGACTTTCATGGTGTCTTTAATATTGTTATCAGCTTTTAAGAAATGTAATTTAAGATCGTATTGCCAATTTGAGCACATGGATTTATTGGCTTGATCAAAATTGAAAGTAAATTCTCCTTCGGCGCCAAGTTGTGAAGAACTACGAAAATGAGTGAAGTCGTAAGCATTGGGAACAGCAACTTCTTCCCATAAACCCGTTTTTGTGTTTCCTACGTAATGGTCATAAATGTTGGCTGCCATTGCGTTAGTAGCAAACAAAATTAGTGTGGTTGCGATAAAAATTCTTTTTTGCATTTTATTTTCCATCTTAGTATATATCGTTAGCTTCAATTCGTTCGGCCCGGCCCGGCCGAGGGGTCGGGTTATGATTCCAACAACCAAAACAGGTCCTTAAGTTACAAATCAATTGCTAGAAGCTACTAAAAGATTGATAAACGTTTAGTACGACGCCATTCAAAAGCCCTTGTTAACTATTTTGTGGTTGGAATCATAACCCGACCCCTCACTTCTCCAGTCTTCGTTATTGGTTATGGTATGGATTACAGTACATTATGGGATGTTACACCAAGGATCCGAACAAAGGTTCTCAGATCACAACAGGCAGCCGAATATGGGTTGCTGTCGAATAAGGGAAATGGGTTTCACTATTAAACAGCAGACTGCACAGGTCCCGTGACAATATTCGGTAAGTGTTTAAGCAACATTTGCTGCAACAGTTGTCCGGTAAAGGGTTTAACCAGATGATCGTCCATGCCACAAGCCAGACACGCCGCTTTATCAGCTGCGGTTACTCCGGCAGTTAGTGCGACAATTGGCAGCCCAAAACCCGCTTCTCGCATCAAAGTTGTGGCTTCAAATCCGCCCATGACCGGCATCTGACAATCCATAAACACCAGATCATAATCGTTGGATTTAATTTTATCCAACGCGATACCGCCATGTTCAGCAACGTCAATATCACAACCCAACTTTTCTAACATCGCACTTGCCACTTGCTGATTAGTCAGCGAATCTTCAACCAGCAGTATTTTGACATTAAAAGCCTCGCTGGCAGCACAAGATGGCGGCAGAATTTCCATGCTGATCTGGGGGTCTTTACCCTGAGGTTGCAATATCACGTCATATAAATCGGCCAATCTTAAGGGTTTGCAGATGCTGTTTGCCTTGGGTAATGGATAATGGCTGGCCTCTTTTATCGTACTGGTCATTAACACCACTAGACCTGCAACTGAGTCTAGGCAGGCGCGCCATTGATCATCTTCCAGTAAAGGGGCATCAACCAGATAAAGGCTTTGCTTGTGATCATTGGTGATATTGCTAATTTGCGCTGGTTGCGTGATGTCCTCAAAGGCAAAATCCAGTCGCTGTAATAAACTCACCGCCATGGCTTTTACACAGGGATTAATTGCAATAAGGTTCATCTTCACCTGAGGTAATAACTGGGTATCACGGCTGTTTTCTGGCTCAGGGCTGTTTTCTGGCTCAGGGCTGGGCATTGCTTCTGCCTGATTGAGTCCGAGGGTGACGGTAAATAAAGAACCTTTGTCGGTTTTTGAGTCAACACCGATATGACCATTCATCTGCTCAACCAACGTCTGGGTTATCGATAGTCCCAGACCTGTGCCGCCAAATCGCCGTGTGGTCGAACTGTCTGCCTGTTTAAAAGCCGCAAAAATATCCTTTTGTTGGGCCTCTGATATGCCAATTCCGGTATCTGATACCTTGAGCAACAAATTTTCGTTTTTACTTTCAACGGTGACATCAACATGCCCGTATTGGGTAAACTTGATCGCATTACTTATCAAGTTGGTCAGGATCTGGCGTAACCGTAACGCATCACCATAAACAAACCGGGGGCAGGTGGAGGCAATTGAATACGTCAGTTCGATAGCTTTCTCATGGGCACGACCCGCAAATAAAAATGTGCTTTCTTCAATCACAGTGTGCAAGTCCATTTTTTTATTTTCCAGTTCGACTTTACCGGCTTCCATTTTTGAGAAATCGAGAATATCATTGAGTAACTCAAGCAACAGTTCACCGGAACGGTAGGCTGAGGAGGCATAACGTTGCTGCTGGTCATTTAATTGGGTGCCTAATAATAATTCTGACATGCCGAGGATGATATTCATCGGCGTTCTGATCTCATGACTCATGGTGGCCAAAAAGTTCGATTTCGCCTTTGTCGCTTCTTCCGCTTTTTCTGTGGCTTGTTGTAAGTCATGGGTGCGTTGTTCAACTTCAATTTCAAGTGCCTGACGATAAGCGATGTACTGCTCTATTTTGACCATGCGTTTACGATAAATCATCCAAGTAACCGTTAACAACAGCAATAAATAGACGCCATAAGCGTAACTGCTGCGCCAAATTGGTGGCAATACTCTTATCGCAATCTTCAGTTCGTTTTGACTCCACACGCCATCGTTATTGGTGGCTCTGACTTGAAATGAATATCGACCATCCCCCAGTTTGGAAAAGGTCATTTTGTTGTCACTTTGCAATTCCAGCCAGTCATCATGCAGGCCTTGCATTTTATATTGATAGCGATTTGCGTTTGGCTCGGTAAAATCGAGAGCTGCAAACTCGAAACCAATCAAAGCATCCCGGTAATTCAGTTCCAGCAGTCCGTCAGCGCCATAGATTTGATGTATCGGGATCACTTTTCCCAATTTACTGAATTGGGTTAGTACCAGGGCTGGGCTGTTTAAATTTAACGGCACATTGTCGGGCATAAATGTATTAAAACCATTGGCACCACCAAAAAACAGTCGCCCTGTGCGAGTTTTATGATATGCACCACTATTAAAATCACTGCCTTGTAAACCATGACTGGTATTAAAGTTGTTGACTAACAAAGTATCGGGTGCCAGCCGACTGATGCCTTTAGAATGGCTGATCCAGATATAACCCTGTTCATCTTCAATCAGTCCGTATGCCACATTGCTGGGCAACCCCTGACGCCGGGTAATATGTTCAAATTTAACGTTACCCGCAGCCAGTTGTTGTTTGTCTAGACGAGCCACTCCTGCATCCTTGGTGGCCAACCACAAATATGACTCGGTATTAAGCAACGAAAAAATGTCGTTAGTTAACAGTGATGGGGTGTTTTGTGTCTGATATCGTTCAACATTGGCCTGCTGTGCTACATAGCGGTTTAACCCGCCACCATGGGTTGCCACCCAAAGGTTACCGTTTTCTCTCTCAACCAAATCAAGTACTTTATCACTGGATAGTGACAGGTCTTCATCAGGGTCATGTTTGAGGCGATCAAAAGCCTTTCCGTCTGCCGTGAAGTTAACCCCTCCGCCATAAGTGGCAACGGCGAGGGTACCGTCTTTCATTTCGATGATTTTACTGATGGCATTTGAGCTGATACTGGCAGCATCGTGCTCATTGGTTTGAAAAACAGCAAAGTTTGACTGAGCTTTAAGGCGCTTATGCAAACCCCCTCGGAGGGTGCCGACCCATAAGGTATCGTTACGGTCTACCAGCAGACTCATTACCCTGTCATCCTGCAAAGCACCGGGCTTACCTTTCGCCGCCCGAATCGCTGAAAACACGCCATTAGTTGGATTGATTTGGTTGACGCCGCCACCCCAGGTACCGACAGTTAATAGGCCTTCACT
>JABSOG010000814.1 GCA_013216025.1 Algicola sp.
CGAAATTGGCATTGTTAACCTAGTTGCCGATCATACCGTTTTAAACCGTTATACCAAAACCGTCAAAGGCCGTGTACAGCTCAATGAAGCACTAGGCACCGCGGTCAGCGTACAGGTTTATGCGCGTAATCAATCGACAAATAAAGACAACTCTTTGGTGGTGATGCGGGTTTACTTTCCGCCGGGCACTGTTTATGTCGTGTTTAATCTGCCTTTAGAGGATAAGTATTTCGGGGCGAATGACAGCGTTGAAATTGGCCTGCGTTATCCTGAAAAACTGAGGTTTTTGTCTTTGCCTCAGGTGATATCGGCTGATGTGGACGATGGCAAGGGATCGCCGTGAGTTGTTATTTGCGGTGCGCCATGCGAACCGCAATCGAAGCCTAAAAATTTAACTATTCACAAACCCCAATCAGTTTCCAAACGCCCCATTGACCACTCTGATCAGGTTGTTCGCCCTGCGTCCACCACTTGTTTTGATACTGATTGCCTTTATATCCGACATTTTTACCCGAACGTGCATAAACCTGACTGGCACTCCATTCGGCCACACCTGTGCAACCAGTGTCATTGTCACCCATAACCTTAATGGTCACTGCTGTTGATGTGGTGCTGACAGCGTTGTCATCAAAGGCCACGGCAGTAAGTGTGTGATTGCCGACAGCAGCGCCTTGTAACTGGTGGCTGTATGGGTATTGCGTGTCTTCGCTCAGTAGCACGTTGTTTTGGTAAAACTGCACTTTGCTGACTACGCCATCACCGTCGTCGGCCATTGCGGTTATTTCTATAGTATCGCCTTGGTTGAACTGTTGGCCCTCTACAGGGTTTGACAGGTAAACCGTTGGTGGGATGTTGCCTGTGTTATCGACATTACCGACAATGCCTTGGATCCAGCTTGAGAAGCTTGATACCCGGGCAAACATTGACGGCGCGATATCGGCGCAATCTTTACCCCAGCTGACAACACCCGCCAAAATCACCGAGTCTCCTTTGGGCACAACCAGCGGGCCACCGCTATCGCCGTGACAGGCACTTTTGCCGTTTTCCCAAGCGGGCAATTGATCGGGGGTGAGGGTGTGAATGCCGTAGTGGCTTTTGAAAATAGCCAACGCATCTTCAAGCGAGGCCAAATGCATATTGACCGATTGCAGTTGCTCGGCATAGTTACCGGGATAGTTTAATCTGCCCCAGCCCGTTAAGGTGGCTAATCTGCCGGGCTCTGTTAAACCTGCCCCAGCGTCATTGCTGGTGGCGTAACCTATGGCTTTAATGCCGGGATTCGACAAGTCCAAGTCGCGACCGAGTTTTAACAAACCAATGTCTTTGCCGTTTTTGGTGTCGTAAAACCCTGGGTACTTGTGCACTTCAATCACATCTAGTCCATTACTGAATTCAGAGCGGTGAGTTTTGCCTGCAACCACGGTAATACGCCCCGGGCTGATGCCCCACAAACAATGGGCCGCGGTGACGACCCAGTTTTTGGCGATGATGGTGCCGCCGCAAAATTGTTGGCCAGAGTTGTTAATCAAAGCCACTTGATACGGTGCCTGGCTGATGTTGATGGGGTCGCCACCAACCACACCTTGTGAATCATCTACAGCTGCATTTGCGGCAAACAGACTGAGCGAAAGGGCGGATAGGGCGAGTGGTAGGATGGATTTATTCATGAGTTTTCCTTCAAATTAGAATTATTATTAGCGATACAGCCTGCTCTACGCACAAAGGTAACAGCAAGGCTGTTCGCCCAATCAGCCTAACATGGTTATGTTTAGACGGCCCGATGGTGAGGATAATTGGCAGGGCTACGGTGTAAACCTAATTTCGTTTACAGCGTCACAAATGGTTTACTGCGAGCTGACCTGGACCAACCCTCCCAATCCCGCAATCACAAATCCCAATAACGAAAGCGGGATCCAATCCTCACCCCTTAACAAAAAACCTCATAAAATCAATAAGATAAAAACTGGCACCAGTCTTGCGATAGGCAGTTCAAACGAAAACCATCACAGAGGCTTTTTATGGATATCAAAAGACAACCCGACAGCACAAGTAAAGCAAGCAGCAAACGAACCAAAACCTTGGCGTTGGGACTGACCCTCACTGTCGCGGTATTTGGCTGGATTTGGGCGCAACCCGCTGGGGCGCAAAAAGTAGCGCAGAGCGAAATATGGACCGACAACATTCGCCATGGCGATTTGGTGATGCAGGTTGATGGTTTTGGCAAACTTAAATCTAAAGTGCAGCGACTGCTCAGTGCGCCCGCCAATGCCACGGTGGATGAGATTGTGCTCAAACCTGGCGCATCGGTCACCGAGCAAAGTGTGATTTTGCGTTTGGTTAATCCAGAAATTGAACAGCAGGTTAAAGACGCTCGGCGTGAACTTGACAACCGCAACACTCATTATCGACAGTTAGAACTGACTCAGCAGCGCGATATGTTGTCGCAACAAGCTGACCTCGAAAGTCTGCTGTCGCAACTAGAAGTGGCCGAGCTTGAAGTTGATGCGCAACAACAGTTGCTAGATAAAGGCATTGTGTCGGCGATTGAGTTTAAACGGGCTCAATTGCAACATCGCCAGTTTTCGCGCCGCCTCGACATCGAACAAAAACGGTTGAAACAGCTCGAACAGCTGCACCTAAAAAGCCTCGACATTGAAAAACAAAAAATTGCCCAACAACAAGAGCAGGTTAGTGTGGCAACCGAACGTTTCGACAAACTGACCGTTCGCGCCGGTATCAACGGGGTGCTGCAAAACTTACCCGTTGAACTAGGCCAAAGCGTCACTCTTGGCCAGCAGCTGGCGCTGGTTGGTAGTGTGAAACAGCTCTATGCCTTGCTGAATGTTACCCAGTCACAAATGGAGCAGGTAGCGATGGACCAAATCGTTGAAATCGATACCCGGGGCGGCAAAATTGCCGGAAAAATCAGTCGCATCAGCCCAGTGGTAGAACAGGGCAACATTACTGTCGAAGTGGCTTTGATTGGCGAATTGACCGCCAACGCCCGACCTGAGTTGGCTGTTGATGCGGTGATTTTCACCGGCAAGCTGACCAACGTCACCTATTTACGTAAACCTGTTAATGCCACACCCGGCGCCAGCGTTAAGCTGTTTCGAATATTGCCCAATCAATCTCAAGCCGAGTTGGTCGAGATCACTTATGGCCAACAAACCGGTGAATATATGCAAATTATTGCTGGTGCCCATCAAGGGGAGTCGTTTATCCTGTCTGACATGTCTCGTTGGCAGGATTTCTCCTCAATTACGATAATTGATTAAGCCGCCATCAACCAAATAAAGGATCACAAAATGACCACACAAAACAAAATTTTGATGCGAGACATCAGCAAAGTCTTTATCACCGAACAAATGGAAACTCATGCCCTGCGCGGGGTTAACCTCAACATTAATGATGGCGATTATATCTCTATTTCTGGCCCGTCTGGTTGTGGAAAATCCAGCTTGCTGTCTATTTTAGGCTTGCTCGACACCCCAAGTGGCGGCGAGTATTTTATCGAAGGCAAAGACGTTAGCAACTTGTCGGTTAACGAGCGGGCAGGATACCGCAACGAAAAAATTGGCTTTGTTTTTCAAGCCTTTAATCTTATTGATGAGTTGAGCGTATATGACAACATCGCCTTGCCGCTGCGTTATCGTGAAAACCCCATGAGCGATGCCGACATTAAACTACAGGTGATGCAAAACCTCGAAAAAGTGCAAATGTCACACCGCACTGGCCATAAACCTAACCAGCTTTCGGGTGGTCAGCAACAGCGTATCGCCATCGCCCGGGCCTTGGTGGGCAGCCCCGCGATTTTGTTGGTCGACGAACCCACCGGTAACCTCGACTCTAAAAATGGCGACATGGTGATGGACTTATTGGCGCAACTCAATGACGATGGCGCGACCATTTGCATGGTGACCCACGACCCGCGTTATGGCGATATGGCCAAGCAACAATTACATTTGCTCGACGGTCAAATGGCCGAATTGATGGCAATGCAGGAGGCGGTATGAATAGGTTAAAGACACTGTTGCAGCAAGAG
>JABSOG010000815.1 GCA_013216025.1 Algicola sp.
CATTCGCCGATATATGGTTTCGCCGCCGATGGTTTTCCGGTGCACGGACCCTATTATGCCCAGGGCATACTGGCCGAAAGTGCTTGGGTGACCAGAGATTATGCCGATGTTAATTCAACGTCGGGTTGCGGTGTGGCAGGTGAACGCAGCTGCGTATTAGTGGACCAATATGACGTGGGCAAAGGCACCACACCGGCAACAACAGGGCCAACTACCAGCGCAACCATTACCTCCTTGTCAGGCAACAACTTTGTCACCACATCGGGTTATTATTTTGAAGATTACTACCACGACTCCTCGATAACCGCAAAAGGCGGTGAGAAACTCGACAAACACAATGGCCACAACCATGACAATCTTGGTTATCACTACCATATGACGGTTATCGACAACAACGGCACGCTTGAGCCTGCTTTTCCCTACGCTATTGGGCCCACTTTTTATGGTGTGTTGACAGCGCAGGGGATGACTAGCTGCCAATAGGTCGCGCTACGCGCTCAAGGTCAAGGTCGTCAAGGTCGTCAAGGTCAAAAGATCTCAACACGGAGTCACGGAGAGGCGGAGGAAAGAAAGAGGAAAGATTAAAAGAATGAAAGACATTGTTTTACCGATACCCTACTGGTGTTTTTATTTTACCCTTTTTTGTTTTGTTTTGCCTCTTTCTTTACTCCGTGACTCCGTGCCTCCGTGTTGAGATCTTTTGACTTTGACTTTGACCTTAAAGGCCGAAAGCAAAAATACCCAGAAGGTAAAGAATTTAAACAAAGGGAAGCAAAAAAGGAAGGGAAGGAAATAAGGCACTGGGCAGTCACGTAAAGTGCAGTGCCATCATTCACGTCGGTTAGGGGGCGTAACCGATATGGGCAAGAGTTTTTACGCTGAATCAATCCAGCGTATCAAACTGTTCCTGTTGCATATGAATGGAATCTTTCAAGTTATTATAACAAAAGCCTAATGCACGGATATCATTCGCCATCTTTCTCAGGTGCTTTTCTAGAGCGACTTGAGCAGAACAGCTAGTGATGCTGCTTTCGTCAGCAATCTGCTGCTGTCGAGTTGTTTGCATTGCTTTTTCATGATCAGTCAGTTTGTTCAGCATGACTTCAAACTGTTCTGACCATTTGTTAAACTTTTCAATATCCACAAAGTACTCCTGTATCTACCGACTGTTTTTATTATTTTCGTTGTTATTATTATTGGGTTTGTTTCAGCGTTATTATTATTATTGAGTTTGTTTTTACGTTTTTATTATTATTGAGTTTGTTTTAGTGTTTTTATTATTATTCAGTATTATTCTAATAAAATTGTTACATGTCAGTGTTTAAGCGTAAACGTACGGCTGCTCAAGTGCGACATTCAAAGCTTCATAACCTTTATTGCCGTTGATACCCAATTCAAAGCTCACCATTTGACCTTCAAGCAAACGTCGTGTGCCGACTTTTTTGCATTTAGGCGTATTTTGATAATGAACAAAAATGTCATCATCAATTTCGTCGGTAGTGATAAAGCCGAAGCCTTTAGCAACATTGAACCATTTTACTTTTCCTGGGTAACGCTTTTCTTCTGACATGCTAATATTCCTGTTTAAATTGTAAAAATTCGATTTTTTTTAGTTTATAATTATTTTTATTAATGAAACTCTACCGATGATTTCAAAGCCTTTTTCGCTACACTGGCCACCATCCGGGATACTTCATCGTCGCTCTTTTCAAATAAGTGATAGATGAGATAACAAACTTCATGACAAGATTTTTGAGAGTCAAAGTCCACATCAATGAGATGCTCCAATGCTTTAATTCTTAAGTACTGTTCATCGTTTAACTCTGCCTTTAGCAACATATTTTCGCCCTAGTTTATTATTATTTTTATTGTCTGTATGGCATTCGCTTCAGGCAATTTGCTATTCATCTAACGTTTCGTTATTCATCTAACATTTTTTCAATTAAGCCTGCTGGCCTAATTGATGGAGCCATTCTATTTTTTTACTCACCCAAATCCACTTTCGATGGTCAACTATTGCTTACGAAGCCTTAAAAACACCGGTTACGGTCGGTTACGGAGGATCTAACCGTTTGATATATAAAAGATATTTTAAAAACCTAAAAAGTGTGGTTTGTGTTAAATTAAAGGTTGAAACGTCCTTTAAATAAAGTTTCATGGCCGTATATTGACCTCAAAAAGTCGTGGCAATTATGCGATAACTCAGCAAAGACATTAAAAAGTACCAAGGAGGTGGTTGTTATTTATTCAGGCATAAACGATTTGTTTCATTTTATCAGGTTAAGCGATAGCCCAACTGACTGTCGATGTGTATGATGATAAAAATGGTCGTCGACCGTCGCTTTTAAACTCTGTTTTAGACAGTGTTTTCCCCCAGGAGAGCAAAACCTGCCATGTTCAACAACTTCTCAGTTTTATCATTAGTCTTAACCACAGTTACTGCAATGTTGGTATCCCCTGTTGTACGCGCTGAAGATCCGCCAATAAAACAGGCACCGCAGTTGGATTTCAAACAATGTGTGACCAAACTACAACATCAAGCCAAAGATCAGGGCGTGAGTCAGCAAATAATCCAAACCAATCTCGCCACTGTTACCCGTGACGCCAAGGTGATTGAATATGACAGGCGTCAACCGGAGTTCAGCGAATCCTTTGACAGTTATTTCAACAAGCGGGTAAACCTGTGGCGAATTGAAAAAGGCCGTAAAATGCTGGCCGAACATAAAAAGTTGTTGCTGAATTTACAACATACTTACGGCGTGCCACCCCATTACCTAATGTCCTTTTGGGGGCTTGAAACCAACTTTGGCACCTATAAAGGCAAGATGTCTATTATTCGCTCATTGGTAACTTTGGCCTGTGATCCGCGTCGCAGTGAATTTTTCACCAATGAGTTGATGCTGGCGTTGAAACTTGCCCAACGTGAATCTCTCGATCCTAAAACCATGCTCGGCTCTTGGGCCGGTGCGATGGGACACACTCAGTTTATGCCCTCTGCTTATATGCAATATGCGGTTGATGGTGATGGCGACAAAAAAGTCGACTTGTGGAACAGTATTCCCGATGCGCTGACTTCTGCTGCCAACTTTCTCAATCACCTGGGCTGGAAACCAGGTTTTCGTTGGGGGCGTGAAGTCTCTCTGACTGAAGATTTTGGTTATCAAAACAGTGGCATGGATAACGCAAAACTGCTGACGCACTGGGGCAAAATGGGTGTCAGCAAAACCAACGGAAAATCGATTGAAGCGGCTCAAATTGAAGCGGCTTTACTGATCCCCGGCGGTCACAAGGGACCGGCGTTTTTGGTTTATGACAATTTTTCGGTGATCATGCGCTGGAATCACTCCCAGTTTTACGCCATTGCGGTGGGCCGTTTGGCTGATCGTATCTCTGGCTCAGGCAAATTACATCGCCCACCGGTCAAAACGCCTAACATTACCGTGGGACAATTGCTGGCATTACAAGAAAAACTGACCACCTTGGGTTTTGATGTCGGTAAACCGGACGGGATTATGGGTCCAGCCACACAAAAAGGCATCCGCCAATATCAGTTCTCAAAAAAGATGATCGCCGATGGGTTCCCAGACATTGCGGTATTCGCTTCGCTGGGTATTAAACTAGAAGCAATATAGCCAGACGAAGACAGACCAATCCCCCAGCCACCACTAGCCGGGGAAAGAGCAATCCCCCAGCCATCACCAGCCGGGGAAAGAGCAGATTGCAAAAATGGGAATCGCTTGGAACGCTTGCGTTCCCAGTTTTGTCAACTGCTC
>JABSOG010000816.1 GCA_013216025.1 Algicola sp.
TTGCTCTTCAAGTTGTTCACCATGGGCTTCCATGGTTGTTTCTAGCTCTTCACCCATTTTTTCCATTCTTTCACCAAAGGCTTCCATTCGCTGCTCAAAGTCACCGCTACCATTGCTCATGGCGTCGCCGAGCAATGAGAAGATAGAACCCATAGAACTCATGGCGACTTTTTCGATTTCTTTTTCGAAATCTTCATCAAAGGCATTTTCGAGGTTATCGAAGCTGTTCGGGCCAATGGTGTATTCGTCGCCAGAGTGGTTGATGTTTGCGTTAATCTCGTCTTTGGTTTTTTCGATGATTTGGTTGACTTTGTATTCGATGTCACTGTTTTCACCAAACAGCGCGGTAAAAGCGGTGTTGACACCAACGGTTGCAATTTCCATGGCATTTACGGCAATGTCGACAGCCTGTGGTACTACTTCACGCAGGCCGTTGGCATAATCGGCGGCGATTTTTTGCTGGCTACTGGTCAAATCAACTGATTTGCCATCAACGCTCATCGCGCCATTTTTTTCAATTCTGAACAGGGTATCGTTGCTGTCGAATACTTTGACAAATTTTGGGGTAACGGTAACGCCGTTGTGCAAATCAATGCTGCACTCGTCGTTGCTCATGCTGGAATGGCTTTTACTGCTACCGTATTTGTAGTTAGATTCGTTGTCGTGGGCGAAGGCTGAGCTACTTAAGGCTACGGTGGCCATGAAAAGGGCGGCTGGGATGATTTTGTTGATTTTAATTGAGTTCATTTAGCAATTCCAAATTAGTTAAGTCATCGATTACGTAGCAAGTACGCTTACCTAGTTTCTGGGATATCTTATAGCAAATGATGAACCAACTTTTTATTTGTTATAAAACAAAGGGTTAGGATTTTTGGTTTGGCTGGGTATTGGTTTGATGGTTCATATTGTGGCTTTTATGCAGGTTATTTGGTTAATTTGACCACTGACTAATAAAAAGATGCGGGGATGAATCACCCGCCACAATTTTACTCCGTACGTAGCTTTTGCGCCTACGAAAACACAGACTGTTGATCGAAGTGAGTTTGACCTAATATCTGACCATCAAGCAGATAGATCTTACGTTTTGCCATTTCAGCATAACGGATGTCGTGGGTCACTACGCACAGAGTTGTTCCCTGATTATTTAATGCTTCTAGCGTTGCCATGATCTGGTCACTATTTTTTGAATCCAAATTACCTGTCGGCTCATCCACTAACAAGATTGAAGGTTCAGCGACCAGCGCGCGAGCAATGGCAACACGTTGCTGCTGACCACCAGAAAGTTGCATTGGATTATGTTTGGCCCTTGCGGTCATGCCGACAACATCCAAACAATAGTCCACTTTTTGTTTTATTTTTTGATCACTAACGGGTTGCGTGGCGTAGCGTAATGGCAAGGCAATATTGTCATAGACAGTCAATTCATCTATCAGGTTAAATTGTTGGAAGATAAAGCCAATTTTTTTATTCCTGATAGCCGCGGCCTGCTCTAAACTGAGCTGACTGGCATCCGTACCTTCGAAATATAACTTGCCTGTGGTGGCAAAATCTAACAGTCCTATAATAGACAATAAGGTGGACTTTCCACATCCGGACGGGCCTGAAATAGAAATATACTCTCCGTGTTTAATTTCAAGACTGATGCCTTGCAGTGCATGGGTGAGCATATCTTCTGTGCTGAATATCTTGTCTACCTGTTGCACTTTAATTATCGGAATTGTCATTGAAACGCTCTAGGTGCCTTTAATTGATCTTAAAGAAAATAAAAAAAGGTAGGCCATGCCTACCTTTATCTACTGTCTTCTTTTGGTATTAATCGCTACCACGTAAACTATATATCGCTGGTCTGTTAATGTATTGTCTCAACGGCCAGTAACAGGCAAACAATGTCACTAGAACAATCAATACCAGGGTCGCTATTATCATCGGCAATACTTGCCAAGTCAGTAAGGGTTGAATGTATTCACTGAGCCCAATATAGGCAAGCGCAAACAGTATGATGCTGCCAATAAAACCGACCAATACAGCCTTGGTGTTATCGTTAATGATCATCAACAGCAAATGCTTTCGTGTTGCCCCTATTGCCATGCGAGCACCAAGTTCAAAACGTCTAAGCTGGGTGCCGTAACTCAAAATACCATATAAACCGATACCTGCCAGTAAGAATACCAGACTCGCCAATACCGCTGTCGTTACTGCCGTAGTAATTTCGGCAAACAAGCTTTGGGTAAGTGTGTCAGACGATGCATTGAAACTAAATACAGAGTATCTTGAATCAACCTCGGCTAACAATTTGCCTAGCTGTTGGCGACTAACAGACTGACCGGGTTTAATTTTTAGCATAAAAGTTTGTCCGCCAAGCCCATTGGGTACATAAGCTCTTGGTACGCCAGCATCGGCATTGTTGCTACCGATAGGCATAGCGTTAGGAATGGCAATATCTTTGACAATACCGACTATTTTAAATGGATCGGGACTAGCCATCAATATTTGCATCCCTATGACATCACCGCCAGCTTTTAACTGCCGAGCAAACGCTTGGTTAACAATCATCACATTATTGCCATCTTTGCGATCGACGATGGTAAAATTATCACCTTGCAAAAGTTGCTGCTCAATCATATTGAAATAGGTATGATCAACCCTGTTTAAAAACGGCGTATACCTTTCGTTATTGGCAGCATTGGTCAATGCTCTAACACCAAAACCATTCAGTGGTGAACTCGCCTGACTAAGCGACTCTACTTGAGGCAACGCTTTGAGTTTTTCCATTATCTGAGCCGTAATGGGGATCGCCTCTTCCTGGCTAGGAATATCTGTTGATGAAAAGTTCAAGCGCAAAGTCGATATGTTCTTTGTGGCAAAACCTATCGGCGCATTGATGGTTTTCACTGCATCTTTAAGCAAGCTAAAGTTGGCAAATACCAATACCGTTGCTAATGCGACTTGACTGGCGATTAACACCTGACGAGTCTTTTTAGATACTTGTAAACCACTGCCCTTACCACTGCTTTGCAACATGGTATTTAGTGCGCGGTAATTGATCATACGGGTACTTAATTTAGCGAAAAACAACGCAAGAACAATGGTAATTAACACTGCAAAACCAAAGGTTATTGGGTTAAGGGATAATTCGTTAACTCTAGGTAATACCGCGCCTAAGTATTGCTGCATAACATAAAATCCAATCTTAGCAAGCACCAATGCGATGATTATAGACAGAAACATCAGCAAGCTGGTTTCAGCAAACATCCCTTTAAATAGATGTTTTTTGGTGGCGCCAATCGCCGCTTGAATCGCCATTTGGCGTTGCTTTTCGGCGGTACGCGCCATAAACAGATTAGAAATATTGGCGCAGGCAATCAACACCAAACCAATCACACCCGCTAATAACATTATTGCAAAAGACTCACTTTGACCGAGTATAACTTCTTTAACCGGACGGACAATCATTTCTATTGACCAGCCTTTGAAGAAACCTATATCAGCAACGCCTTCTTGCCAGCGATCATTTACCAAGGGGGTTAAAATTTGCTGTGCCTGACTTTGACTCATGTCTTTTTTCAATTGGCCGATAAATTTAAGGCCACCGTTTATATTACCAAAACTGGCTCTTTGCCCTGGTCCAGTCTGATTATAGTCCCATGGCATCCAAACATGAGTTTCTCGTCCAATGCCGACCAATTCAGGTTCAACAAAATCTTCAGCTAAAACGCCAATAATGCGATAACTGATGCCACTAAGGTTAATTTTTTGGTCAAGAATATCTGCACTGCCACTAAACTCCTTTTTCCAGGTGTTATAGCTAAGCATGGCCACAGGATTATTGGTATCCATGGCTTCGCTGGCCTCAAACATTCGGCCCATAACCAGAGGAGACGCTAAAATTTGATGCAACTCAGGTGTCACATAGGCCGTATTAACAAGCGGCTGGCTGTTGTGAGAAACGATTACATCTTGGCTGTAAGTCATTATTGCGGCTTGCTCAAATGCTTCTTTACTTTTGTATAAATGGACTAATCCTGGGTAGGTAAAAGCAA
>JABSOG010000817.1 GCA_013216025.1 Algicola sp.
TTTTCCGGCTGGCGGTTTATAGTCCCAGGTATTGACCGAGGTGATGGCCCCGCTGGGTATACCTTCGACCGGGGCCTGATCTGGTCCCTGACGGAGCAATTCTTCGCTGGTGAGATATCCCAGCCCCTGAACAAAAGCGCCTTCAATTTGGCCGACATCGATCAGCGGGTTGAGGCTGCGGCCCAGGTCAAACAGAATGTCACTACGGCGGGTGACAAAATCGCCGGTTAAAATATCTACCTCAACTTCACTGACCGCAGCACTGTAGGTGAAATAAAAGAATGGCTGGCCTGCCGGGTGCTCGTCATCGAATACCGAATAATGCGGGGTTTTGTAACGGGCTGATTCAGATAAATTGACCCGGCTGGCATAGGCATATTCGACAATAGTCGGCCATATCTCGGCCCAGCGAGGGCGCCAGTTACGTACGATGGTTTTAATCGCCAGAATGTCGCGTTGATCTGTCGGTAGTTTATCCGACTCAGCAAAAGACAGGCTGTATTCTTCGAGGTCTTCACACATTTTCTCCAGCCGCTGGCGTAAAGCTAAACAGGCCTGCTGTACAGCGCCACCATTGAGATCGGAGCCGGTCGAAGCGGCGGTGGGTGAGGCATCACTGATCACGCTGGTATCGGTATCGGCCATTTTGATGTATTCGATGTTGATACCCAGCGTTTGCGCCGCGATTTGTGCCATCTTGGTCTGAATACCCTGTCCCATTTCAACGCCGCCGTGATGCACCAAAACACTGGCATCCGCGGCATAAGCCATCACATAAGCACCGCCTTGATTTAAGGTGCCCCGGGGGCCGGAGTAAGACACGCCGTATTTCAACGGGATCATCGAGATACCCCGTTTACGCCACTTATTCTCTTTATTAAACGTCTCCACGTCGATTTTACGTTGGTCAAAATCCGATGTTTTTTTGAGGTCCCGCCACAAACGGCCGATATTGTTGTACGCCAGTCCGGTTAAATACGGGGTGAACTGGTAGGAATTGGTGCTGAAGTTTTTCAGCGTAATTAACGCATCAATATTGCCCGTGCCGATGAAAACCGCAAGCACGGGATCTTGGTCAGCCGCACAGCAGATTGCCTTGTCAAAGCTGGCTTCATCCGGATAACATTGACCCATCAAGGGCGCCAATGCCTTGCATGTTTCCTTTGCAAAACCATACAGATGTAATGCGGCCAATGTTAAGTCACGCACTTCAAAACTTGACCATTCTACCAGGCCATCCTTATAGAAGTTCTTCTCACGCAGAGTTTCGGGCGCAACCCCCTGTTCAAAAGCCAGGCGTTCGATGCATTCTTCCAATATATTGAGGCCCTGCACCAGACCAAAAGAACGGAATGCGGTACTGCTGATGAGATTGGTTTGCGCCACCTCGCCGGTCACTTTAAAGTTTTTAATATGATAAACATTGTCGGCACTCATCACCGCCAAATCCATCACCGGGAAGGATTCATCGTAGGTATTGCCGCCATCGGAGACATAATTGATCACCATGGCATTAATGATGTTGTCGCTGTCCACTTTGGCCGCATAGTTACCATAAAACGGATGTCGATTGCCACACATCACAAAATTGGTTTCGCGGCTGAGTGTCAGCCGCACCGGCCGGTTGAGTTTGGCGGCGGCGATAGCTGCTGGCGCTGACATAAAAGGTGAACGGGTCTGGCGTCCGCCAAATCCACCGCCTTCACGCATCAGCACAACCCTGACGTCGGTTGCACTGATGCCAAGAATATCCGCCACCGTCATTTGATCGCCCGGCAGGTTTTGCGTGGTGACATGGACTTGAATGGCCTTGTTCTCGCCGGGTATCACCAGCGCACTCATGGTTTCCATATAAAAGTGGTTCTGGTAACCAGTGCAGTGGGCACCGGCGATAATATTTGCGGATTTATCGCTGGTGGCTTTGTCGGCCTGTGCTTCGAGTTGTTCGATTAATGCCTCGTCATTGGTTGGTTGCTGCATATGCTTGACATGGAACAGCCTGGGGTTGGTGGCGGGACGCTGGGGGAAGAAATGTTTTTTCTCTATCGCTTCGGCAAAACCCATATACGGTTTGGCGCTAAAGTGCAGGCAATGCTGGCGCAGATAATCGGCGATTTCGTCCGCCTTGGTGCTGGTGGTGGCGATGACAAGCGCGATGGGGGCGCCGACACAAGTGAGCTCTGTTGGAAAGAAGAAATTAGACGATTTATCCGATTGAGCCGCCGTCGTAATGCTGTCTGGAATTTCATCTCCTTCGCAAGGCACAAACAATGGCTCGTCCAGACCGATACCGGTCCAGTTGTTGACGCGATTTTCGGCTTTGATATCACGATAAGTCACCACATCAATAAACTCGTCATCGCGACAGCGCAAATGTTCGATCACCGCATCCAATTCAACCCTGTGGCCAACTTCAGCGCCCGGCAGTACATAATGAAACTTGCCGCGAGCAACCAGACTGTAGACAAAAGCCCCGTGCACGGTTCTTGGTGGTGCGACGGTGTTTGACGGATAAATCGCCTCTCCGGTGGCCTGCATAAAGGCGGCAAGTTTAACAATTGGCGCTGACACCGGCAGTTCATCCGGATAAGAGTTATAGCGTTGCTGGCCATCATAGGGTACGTCGTACATTAGCTGATTGAGCGAACTGATGTTGCCGGGTACCCCGATGTTATTCTTTTGGCAAACAAACACGTAAAATTTATAAAACAGATTAACGGCCAACGCCTGGCGGTATGAAAAGGGGATTTGACCGATTTGCCACGGTTTTCCTGGCGGCAAATTAACCGGGTCGTACTTCGCGACCTCATCGTTAACCACTTGCAGTGCCAGGGCCAACGTCTGTTGATCCCATGACCTGTTTTGCAGCACAGCCGACACTTTTTTTAATATCACAGGCGTAAATGTTAGGCCCGCCTTATAATCGGCGTTGATACCGTTG
Source organism: Algicola sp. (assembly GCA_013216025.1). Taxonomy (GTDB): domain Bacteria; phylum Pseudomonadota; class Gammaproteobacteria; order Enterobacterales; family Alteromonadaceae; genus JABSOG01. The sequence goes on from JABSOG010000817.1 coordinate 2,942, forward strand.
ACTATAAAACGACTGTCCTGCACCTTGTTACACTCATCCAGAGTGACGATAAACCCAGCATTAACAATGGCATGGCTGTCTTCATGGCGACTGCGAATTTTAAAGGTTTTAATCGTCTGGTGTTGGTTGGTATAAGGGATGGTAATGGTGCCGTACAATGCGGTGGTCGGCCAGTTCTGTGCAGTGGGTAATTCTAAAATGGGATAGTCAGTGGTGCCTTCCCGGGTGATCACGCTTACAGTGGCATTAAGCGTGGCGAGTACCAGCACCAGATCGGATAAAAAGCCTCTGTTGGTGCCAATAAAAATATTGCCAGCCAAAGAGCCAACACTTCTCACCTGCTGATTGGCCACCTGACTGAGATGTTCGTTTAACGCCTGCAGGCCCGCTGTTTTGTTTTGCCCGGCGAGTTGTTCGATGGCGTCAGTCAACACCTGCAGAAACAGCGAAATCGATATTTGTCCGCCGACAGTTAACTTGTCACTGCCGATATCCACCGATTGCAGTGAAGAAATCATCGAAATATCGACCAACACCCGTGGGTTTTGCACCGCTTGCGCGTATACAGCCCGTTTGGGGTAAATGCCCACAGCAGTATTACCACAAAGCAATTGCAAGTTAGGGCCGACCGGGCCATGGGCTGCCAATAAAGCAAATACTTGCTTTATTGTCACCGGGCGATAATAACAGTCACTGTTTTCATCTTCGCCTTTAAAACACAGTGCCTGAGGTGATTTCATGGTGTCAACAAAGCAAGGGGGTACTTCGACTTTAAGCAGTTCAGGCTGAGTCTTTTGGGGGCAATAATTTGGGTCAATCTCAATGGCGGGTTCGAGCATTACCGGCTGATAGTCATCGGTCAGCTGTTTGAAACCCTCAAGAATAGGGCGGTAGCCGGTACATCGGCAGATATTACCGTCAAACAAATCTTCCACTTCCCGGCTGGTGGGTTTAACCTCTTCCTGCATTCGGGTAAACATATTCATCACAAAACCCGGTGTACAATAACCGCATTGCGAGCCATTGTTGGCGGCGATTTGCCATTGCACAATATCCACCCCGGTTTTGATATTGCCAATACCCTGGG
>JABSOG010000818.1 GCA_013216025.1 Algicola sp.
ATCCAAACCAGTCGACAAAGGGGTTATCTTCAGCGCATGTGATTGTGACGTACCAGTTTTATCTGTGCCAGCTTCGGTTGCTGAGGCGGTGTATTCACTGCTCAAATCAACGTTGTTGGCGAAGTTGCCAACATCTAATGTGTAAGCCACTTTGTTGGCACCATCAACCAAAAAGCCATTGTTCAAAGAAGAATATTTGGTAGTGGCATTTGAACCGGTGTTACACCACACTTCCAACGAACCGATATCCTGCGTGGTGTTGGTTTCATCAATCACCAAGGCTGAAGCGTTGGCGCTGCCGTTACTTTTAACTTTACACATGGCTTCGATGGTGCCGCCAAAGTCAAAAGACGCTGAATTGGTATCTGTTACGCTGATGGCTGCGATTGCTGACAAAGAAGTAACAGACAAAGAAGCTACGGTTGAAGCGATGATTAAAGTTTTTGTTAAAAGTTTCATAATGTTAGTCTCTTTTAGTTGTTGGCTTAGCCAGTAATGTTTAAGTCGGTTGAAGCAATGTTGTCATTGCCTGCTTGATTCTCTCTATTTGCTTAAACGTATTGCAACCGTGGTGCCAACTTTCCAAAGAAAACTAAAATCAAATAACAGGATCGTCAAAGAGAGTAACAAAACCCTTTAAATTCAATGAGTAAGAATCTTATAAAAAAGATTTAAAAGTCTAACGTTTTTCCTCGCGCCATTAATTCGACGTGATTATTAACGGCTAACACCGTATAAAAGTGCCAATAAAAAGTCGGCAACAGAATTTTGACGCGGGTAAGCGCGATCAAATGCACCGATCGGTGATGCCAATGACAATTTTTTGACGGCTGCCAAGCGCTTATTGCAACCCACTCTCATGAGGTTGGTGCGAAAGTTCGATTGACGGTTACAGGGCGAGGTACGAGCCGTAGTTAGCGCCTGCGCGTAACCCATCGGTTATTCGTCGTTAATCGCCAAACCGTTGTTGTACGAATGGCGGTTTCATTCACGGTTTGCCGATGGGTTACGGCTCGTTCCCCACCTAAAGGCAATATGCTCCTGCATTGCCACCTTACCCTATGTCCATATAGGGCAACCCATCCTCCGGGGTGAGATCAGAGCAACCTTTTGCGACAACCTCATAAGAGGCCGTTGCAAAGGTCAACATTATCTACGTAGGGTGGACTCGGTGTTTTCCCGACCCGTCGTATTAATTATAACTAACCGTCACAGTGATAGTATCTGAGTAGTTACCTGCCATATCCAAACCAGTCGACAAAGGGGTTATCTTCAGCGCATGTGATTGTGACGTACCCGTTCTATCGGTGCCTGCTTCGGTTGCTGAGGCGGTGTATTCACTGCTCAAATCAACGTTGTTAGCGAAGTTGCCAACGTCCAAGGTGTAAGCGACTCTATTTGCGCCATCGACCAAAAAACCGTTATTCAAAGATGAGTATTTGGTGGTGGCGTTGCTGCCTGTGTTACACCAAACCTCCAATGAACCGATGTCTTGGCTGGTGTTGGTTTCATCAATGATTAGGGCCGAGGCGTTGGCGCTGCTGTTACTGTTAACTTTACACATCGATTCGATAGTGCCGCCAATAATGAAAACCGCTGAGTTGGTATCAGATACGGTAATGGCTGCCGTCGCTGACATAGAGGCTACTGCTGAGGCTATAATTAGTGTTTTTTGTAGCTGTTTCTGTAGTAGATTCATGAGAGTCTCTCTAATTTATCTTATGGCGGTAGTAATTGCCGCTTTTCGTATTTGACAGGTATTAAGCAGCTATGGTGCCAACTCTGTAAAAACAGATAAATTTTAGAGGGGGGTATTTAAACTTCAATCTAAATCATTGATTTAACGCGGGTATATGGTGAGAGATAAATTATCTTGATAACTGCCAGCAGGCATTAATTCGACGTTTCCGAGGGTAAACGAGAAGCCAAACCAAGTATTTTTGACGCTGGCGGCAAAGTCATAGCTGCGGCTCAATTGCTCGGTAGACGGAATTTTGACATTATCAAAGCTGATGGAGTAAGCGATTACCGCATCAAGATTGGTTTCGTGACGCAGGCCGTTGAATTCAGAATCGAGCACAATGTCATAAGCGCTGTTGCTGAGTACCTTAATGCCCCAGTCGAAGCGAGCGTTGGTGGTTAACTCCCCCAAATCGATTTGGTATTCGCCGTTACTGCCCGATACCTTGCCCTGACTGTTGTTATCAAGCGATAAAGAGATCTTCGGTGACGAGAAATATTCCATCGTCAAAAATTCTTCTTCTACAACATCACCGTCCATTATAATCGATACTTTGATTATGCTGTCGTAATCCCCTGAGGGGAACAGAGTATAATGAGTCAGTTGCATCCACATTTGCGTGATGCGCTCATCGAGGTCGATTTTAAAGATCCCTCTTTTGGCTTTGATCTTTTTAAACTGCGCATCTTTGAGCTTGGCGTTCTTGTTTATAGGGCCTCTAAATTTAATTTTGTTGTTATCGACAGCTTCTATCCAGATCTCGTCAGCGCAGGTCAACAGACTATTGGCCACCTGTATTTTTAACGACATAAAAACTTTGACGTTGTTTTTGTATTCCTCAAACATATCGGCCGCATCAGAGGTGACCAGTAAAGACCCTTTACAATTGTTGCCCATGGCTTGCACTGGCTGGGCAAACATCACGACAACGAGGAGGAGGAGAATGGGTGCACACTTTAAATACATCACGGTTTGTCGCCTTTCGCTGTGGTTGGTTTTTGGGTTGTGACCGGGGTTTTGAGCAACATAATGGTGCCAACATCAACAAATCGTTGCTCTGATTCTGGGATGGTAAAATGGCCTTCGACGCCGTCCAACTGCACGGTAAACTCACCATAACCCACACCTTCTATAACAAAGCGCCCTGCCCTGTTGGTAAAAAATGCTTTGATGTAATTATCCTCTAAGCCTTCACCTTGCTGAATCACTTTACCACGCTTTAACGAAATCGGCTCGCCCTTATCATTTGTCAATACGCCCAGCAAAGTATAAGACAGTGCCGAACCCACCACAAAAGTGTGCCCGGTATTGGCCCCACCGGCCACGCGATAAGTGCCCGGTCCCCAATCATAACCAAACGGTGCGTCTGGCACATCAACGGTAAATTGGGCGGTGCTGTAACCACTGCCAAGGTTGATCAGCGCAGCAAAGTGGTTGCCCGATAACCCTTGGGCACGATCTCTACGGTTGACGTTAATTAAAACATCCACATCATCGAGTGTTTTGTGTTTTGCTATCAGCGCAAACGGCGTGGTGATATTGGTGCCGATACCCACTTTGCCATCGGCCATACCTATGCTGGTCGACAGATTAATACTGGCATTACTGCGAGCGTGTTGTGTCTCTCTGTTGGTGTTGTCCGCGTTAAAATCGGTTCTGAACAATGAGTGAGTATAACTGGCCCTGACTTGTTCACGGCGATGATCGGCACCGCGTTCAGCCAATAACTGATAACCATAATCCCCCAAATAATTACTGTTCACCTTGTTGTAGCTGGCCCCAACAATTTGCGTGCGGCTATTATAACGAACCCGCTGTCGGCTATTGTCACTACGGTCGTACAAACTCCAGCTGAAATTGAGAAAATAGCGTTGTTGGTCAGTGTCAACAATATCGTTGGTGATCCCATAACTGTATCCGGCGCTGATATTGAGGCCCTGCCCCCGCCAGTTAACTTTTGCGGTAAAATCGTTGGTTTGTTGATTATCGACATTCAGCAACACACTGCCAGACGTATTAAAGTCGACGTTGTCGTTGAGGTAAAAACTGTAATCGTAATAGAGCCTCTGAGTTGTCGTGGTATTGCGGTTTTCTAGCCAAGGTGAAGCGGTAAAACCGTGTTTTTTTTCGTAACCCAAACGCAGATTGGGCGAGCCTGAGCCCGATTGACCAAATACGCTGTGTTCAGTGTCGATGTTAAAGGCCTGCCCCGAATTCCCTTGCCCGCCACTGGCAGAAAAGCGAAAAGCCACATTGCCCCACGACTTGCCCGTTGTCGCCGCAA
>JABSOG010000081.1 GCA_013216025.1 Algicola sp.
GTACCGCGAGTGTAGTCTGCCCGTCTTTTTCAAGTTGACGGATATGACGCGCCGTAACGCGTCGACCGGTCTCAACAATCACTTTACCTGATTTGTCTTTGATATCAAATTGAGTCATCTCGCCACGCAGACGCGCAGGGATAAGTGCCATCGAAACAGATTTTTCACTGATCGTGAAAGTATCGTTGTCGAAGAACATTTTGAGGATTTCTTCGGTGGTATATTCCAACGCACGCAAAATAATGGTGGCTGGTAATTTACGACGACGGTCAATGCGAACAAACACGTTATCTTTTACGTCGAATTCGAAATCGAGCCATGAACCACGGTAGGGGATCACGCGAGCATTATAAAGTACTTTGCCCGATGAGTGGCTCTTGCCTTTATCATGATCGAAAAATACACCTGGAGAACGGTGTAACTGGGAAACGATGACACGCTCAGTTCCGTTGATTACAAATGTGCCGTTTTGGGTCATGAGTGGAATTTCACCCATGTACACTTCCTGCTCACGTATATCCTTGACGGTGCCCGCTGCTGCTTCGCGATCATAGATCACCAAACGCAATTTGACGCGCAGGGAAGCGGAAAATGTGATGCCGCGAATTTGACATTCTTTAACATCAAAAATCGGTTCACCTATTCGGTATGATACATATTGAAGCTCAGAGTAACCGGAATATGCCTTGATCGGGAATACTGAACGGAACGCTGATTCCATCCCGCACTTGCCGTCGACATCTGCTTCAATATAACTTTTAAACGACTCTAATTGTATCTGTAGCAGATACGGCATTTCCATTACTTTAGCGCGTTTGCCAAAGTCCTTGCGGATTCGTTTCTTTTCAGAATGAGAGTAAGCCATGGGATCCTCAGTTGACTGAATTGTGACGCTATCTACACTTATTGGTAGATGTATACGGCAGTTAAGCCGCTAATTTTTTTCAAACAAATTTTGGTGGAAGTTTTCGACCGGCTGACAATTACGTCATCCAACCAGAGCGACTTCTACAGCGCAAAAAGGCTGGAGACATTTGTCCCCAGCCTTTACCTGAAATTCAGGTAAATAATTCACTTTCCCTAAACAAGGAGTGGCAAATTATTTGATTTCAATAGTAGCACCGGCTTCTTCGAAAGTCTTCTTAAGCTCTTCAGCTTCTTCTTTGCTGACGCCTTCTTTAATTGGAGAAGGACAGCTGTCAACCACACCTTTGGCTTCTTTAAGGCCAAGGCCAGTAGCAGCACGAGTGGCTTTGATGATTGAAACCTTATTACCACCGAAGTTGGTCAAGATAACATCGAATTCAGTTTGCTCTTCAACAGCACCACCGCCGTCTCCGCCGCCAGCGACAGTAGCAGCAGCAGCTGATACGCCGAATTTTTCTTCCATCGCTTCAACAAGAGCGACAACGTCCATTACTGACATTTCAGCGATGGCATCAAGGATTTGGTCTTTAGTTACAGACATTTGATAATTTTCCTAAAGTATGAAACGTTTATATACGTTTCTAATAAAACTCTGATCGATACAAGTGCAATTCTTTTAACTTCTCTTAAATAGAGGGTTAAGAACTTAAGCAGCTTGCTCTTCTTTTTGATCACGAATAGCAGCAAGGGTACGGCAAAGTTTGCCGGCCGCAGCTTCTTTCATTGTCATCATCACGCGTGCGATTGCTTCGTCGTATGTAGGCAGTTTGGCCAACATAGCAACATCAACGATATTTCCTTCGAAGGCACCACATTTAAGCTCAAATTTGTCATTTTTCTTGGCGAAATCGGTGAAGATTCGCGCTGCAGCACCTGGGTGCTCGTTAGAAAATGCAATTAAGCTTGGGCCAGCAAAGGAATCTGACAGACATTCGAATTGAGAACCTGAAACCGCGCGCTTGGCCAAAGTGTTACGAACCACTTTCATCCATACGCCCGCTTCACGTGCTTCTCTACGAAGTTTTGTGATGTCAGAAACAGTCACACCACGAGAATCAGCAACAACAGCAGACAATGCGTCTTTGGCAGCGTCTTGCACTTGTGCAACGATCGCTTTTTTGCCTTCAAGATTTAATGCCATTGGCTTTTAACTCCTGGTTTATCCAGACAACATGTCTGGTGTTATAATTCACACCCCTTGTTCGAGAAGAACAAGTGATGCCTAAACCACGGTGAGATCCAGAGTTTTAACAAATCTGGGGCTAACACCGTCTACGTAGGACTCTAAACAATCAATCAACAAGTTGATTAAATGAATAAATATTAAACAGTTACCTGCACCTACGGTCTTGGACGCGAGTCCCGAAGGACTTCAACCCAAACACAAGGGCGCAGATTATAGACAATCAAACGCGCCTTGTAAATCATTCAATCAGAATTCCATTGAACTTTGGGCCACTTTAATACCGGCACCCATCGTTGTAGACAAGCTGATCTTCTTAACGTAAACACCTTTAGCAGAAGCTGGCTTGCCTTTTTTCAATGCAACCAACAACGCTTCAATGTTTTCTTTAACTTTATCTGTATCAAAGCCGACTTTACCCACAGTAGAGTGGATGATGCCGTTTTTGTCAGTTCTGTAACGAACCTGACCGGCTTTAGCGTTTTTAACCGCAGTAGCAACGTCAGGAGTAACAGTACCAGTCTTTGGATTTGGCATCAGACCGCGTGGTCCAAGGATTTGACCCAACTGACCCACTACGCGCATTGCATCAGGAGAAGCAACAACAACGTCAAAGTTCATTTCGCCTTTTTTGACCAACTCGGCCAAATCTTCCATACCAACCAAATCAGCGCCCGCTTCTTTGGCTTTTTCAGCATTAGGACCCTGGGTGAACACAGCAACACGAACATTACGACCAGTACCGTGTGGCAATACTGTTGCGCCACGAACGTTTTGATCAGATTTACGTGGGTCAACACCAAGGTTTACAGCGATGTCGAAGCTTTCAGGGAACTTGGCAGTCGCCAGTTCTTTAAGCAACGTGATTGCATCAGCAATATCGTATTCTTTGTTTACGTCAACTTTTTCACGGCTGATTTTCATGCGTTTTGTTAATTTAGCCATTATCTTAACCCTCTACTTCCACGCCCATGGCACGAGCAGAGCCCGCGATAGTCTTAACCGCTGCATCCATATCGGCAGCAGTTAAATCAGCACGCTTCATTTCAACAATCTCTTCGAGTTGTGCGCGTGTTACTTTACCTACTTTATCGGTATTAGGACGGCCTGAGCCTTTCTTGATACCAGCAGCCTTTTTCAACAAGAAAGAAGCCGGCGGCGTCTTTGTTTCAAAAGTGAATGAACGGTCACCGTAAACTGAAATGATGACTGGAACTGGCATGCCTTTTTCAAGCTTGTCTGTTTTGGCGTTAAACGCTTTACAGAATTCCATGATGTTAACACCGTGTTGACCCAATGCAGGACCTACCGGTGGACTTGGGTTCGCCATACCAGCTGCTACTTGCAACTTGATTAGCGCTTCTACTTTCTTAGCCATAAAAACCTCTGTTGTTGGGTCTTAGTCTCGTAAGCACGAGGATGCTTACTCAAACGACTCCCCGGGTTGTAAAAAGGCCGCGGTAAATAAATCACCACAGCCAAGTTCAATCTTTCTATCTTTTGCGCGAAGCTCACTTCGCTTTATAGACAGATGCCGTCTTTTTGGCAGATGTCTATTTTTACTTGTCTTTCTCGATTTGACCAAAGTCCAAATCGACCGGCGTAGAACGGCCAAAGATCAGCACAGATACTTTTACGCGGCTTTTTTCGTAATCGACTTCTTCGACCACACCGGTGAAATCGGCAAACGGTCCATCGACCACTCGAACCATTTCGCCTGGTTCGAACAATGTTTTTGGTTTTGGCTTATCCACTGAATCCTGCAATCGGTTAAGAATTGCATCGGCTTCTTTTTGTGAGATAGGCGCTGGGTGATCAGATTTACCGCCGATGAATCCCAAAACACGTGGCACGCTTTTGACTAAGTGCCATGTATCTTCTTCCATTATCATTTGCACCAGCACGTAGCCGGGGAAGAATTTACGTTCAGAGCGGCGTTTTTGGCCGCCCCGCATTTCTATTATTTCTTCTGTAGGTACCAGCACGTCACCAAATTTGTCTTCCATTTCGTGTTGCTTGATGTGCTCATCCAGTACTTTTTTGACCCGTTGTTCATAACCGGAAAATGCCTGAACTACGTACCAACGTAATTTGTCGCTCATGTTTTAAAACCTCAATCCAGTCAGAAGACCGACAGCCCACATCAATATGGCATCCAATCCCCACATCAACATAGCCATCAGTACGGTTGCCGCTGCAATAATCAATGTCGTGTGTGTGGCTTCCTGACGATTTGGCCATACCACTTTACGCACTTCGGTTCTTGATTCTTTGGCAAAAACCAAAAAGTTACGTCCCTTTTCAGTTTGCGAAGCAAGAAACAAACAGATAGCAACCGCAATGACAAAACCACCGGCTCTAATCAATACCGACATATCGCCGTACATATTGTTGCCAACAACGGTGGCAGCCAGTATGGCTACTATAAGAAACCACTTGACCTTATCGAGGGCATTACCACCTTCGGCTTGGACTGTATCATTCATTACGCTATACCTGTTTAATTAATCCCAATTGAAATGCTCACTACAAGATCCGGCTTTTGCCCGGTAGTGACCAGTTCATTTGGGACGGATTACCCTACAAAAAGGAAAAAAGTGGCAGGGGTGGAGAGACTCGAACTCACAACCGTCGGTTTTGGAGACCGCCGTTCTACCAATTGGAACTACACCCCTGCATACTCCGCATATCATACGGAATAGGAGCGGTATTATACTGTGACTTGGCTTTAACACAAGTGTTAACTGGTGCATGGGAGAAAAAAGTCAAGGCTGGCTGCCAACTTCGATTTTGTCCGGTCTATCAGCCATCACCTAACCTCGATTTTGTCCGGTCTATCAGCCATCACCTAACCTCGATTTTTCAGGTCTACCAGCCATAGCCAGCCGGGGTCAATGCTTTTGATTATCGTCGTACAAAAGCTTTGCTTTGTTCGACGAAAATCAAATGCTTTGACCCCCTTGCGGAGCCTCCGTTCCTCCGGCCCTTTTCAAGACCTTCAAACAAAAAAATGCCGTTCAGTAAACTGAACGGCATTTTTATCAAAAGTCTCATATCTCAAACGAAATATTTACTCTTCTTCTTGAACTTCTTCTTCATCTTCCACAACTGGGCGGTCGATTAATTCGATGTAAGCCATCGGCGCATTGTCACCAGCACGGAAACCACATTTTAAAATGCGAGTATATCCGCCTGGACGTTCTGCGAAGCGAGGACCCAAGTCGTTAAACAACTTGCCAACAACTTCACTATCACGTGTTCTGGCGAAAGCCAGTCTACGGTTAGCAACGCTGTCAGTTTTAGCCAGTGTGATAAGAGGCTCTACAACACGTCGAAGCTCTTTGGCTTTCGGCAATGTTGTTTTTATCAGTTCGTGTTTCACCAATGAACTCGCCATATTGCGGAACATCGCTTGGCGATGACTGCTATTACGGTTTAGTTGGCGACCACTCTTACGATGGCGCATAACCTTATCCTTCTATCTATTTCGATGTCTGGTTAATCTTTATCAACAATGCTCGCTGGTGGCCAATTTTCTAGGCGCATACCCAGAGAAAGACCGCGAGATGCCAATACGTCTTTAATTTCCGTCAGTGACTTCTTACCCAAATTAGGCGTTTTAAGAAGTTCAACTTCCGTACGTTGTACCAGATCACCAATGTATTGAACCTGTTCTGCTTTAAGACAGTTGGCAGAACGAACAGTCAACTCAAGATCATCAACAGGACGAAGTAGAATCGGATCAAATTCCGGCTTCTCTTCTTTTTCTTCTATCTCGCTAACTTCTCTCAACTCCATGAAGTTGGATAATTGGTCAGCCAGGATAGTCGCAGCACGTTCAATCGCCTCTTTGGGATCGACAGTACCGTTGGTTTCCATATCAATAATCAATTTATCTAAGTCGGTTCGCTGCTCAACACGAGCAGATTCAACAGTATAAGCAATTCGCTCAACCGGGCTGAATGAAGCATCTAGCAACAAACGGCCGATTGGACGGTCTTCTTCGTCAGAGAGTTGTCTTGCAGCTGCCGGCACATAACCACGACCACTTTCAACCTTAATGCGCATAGAGATTTCACTCTTATTGCCAACTAGGTTACAAATAATGTGATCGGGATTAACTATTTCAACATCACCATCATGTTGAATATCCCCAGCAGTTACAGGGCCTTCTCCGGCCTTGGTTAAAGTCAAAATGGCTTCGTTTTTACCTTCAAGCTTTACTGCCAACCCTTTAAGGTTAAGCAAAATCTCAATGATATCTTCTTTAACGCCTTCTTTAGCGCTGTACTCATGTACAACCCCATCGATTTCAACTTCGGTTACTGCCGCTCCATACATGGAGGAAAGTAAGATGCGACGAAGCGCGTTACCAAGTGTATGACCAAACCCACGCTCAAGTGGTTCCAGTGTCACTATGGAGTGAACCGGACTTAAACTTTCTACGTCTACCGATTGTGGCTTTAGAAACTCGGATACAGAACCCTGCATGGTTACCCTCTCTTTATATGTTCTTTACTTAGAGTAAAGTTCGACGATTAGTTGTTCGTTAATTTCAGCAGACAAATCTGAACGCTCAGGAAGACGTTTGAAAACACCTTCGAGCTTTTTGCCGTCTACTTCAATCCAGCCTGCGATTTCGCGCTGTGATGATAATTCCACCGCTGCGGCGATACGCGCCTGTTTCTTCGCTTTTTCACGTACGCAAACAGTATCTTCAGCTGATACGCGGAACGAAGCAACGTTAACAACACTGCCGTTAACAACAATCGCTTTGTGGCTGACAAGCTGGCGTGCTTCTGCACGTGTGCTTGCATAACCCATGCGATATACTACGTTGTCCAACCGCTGTTCAAGCAACTGCAACAAGTTTTCACCTGTGTTGCCTTTGAAGCTAGCCGCTTTCTTGTAGTAGTTACGGAATTGCTTTTCCAATACGCCATAGATACGACGAACTTTTTGTTTTTCACGAAGTTGCAGACCGTAGTCTGAAACACGTGCACGACCAGCGCCGTGTTGTCCAGGTGTAGTTTCAAACTTACACTTGGAATCAATTGCTCTTACGCCACTCTTAAGGAATAGATCAGTACCTTCGCGACGGCTGAGCTTGAGCTTTGGACCCAAATATCTTGCCATTTTCTTTCTCCAGTATCTCTATTACTTACACACGACGTTTCTTCGGCGGACGACACCCGTTATGGGGTATCGGCGTTACGTCAGTAATGTTGGTGATACGGTAACCCGCTGCATTCAATGCGCGAATTGCTGATTCACGGCCAGGACCCGGACCATTGACGAACACTTCTAAGTTCTTCAATCCGAAATCTTGCGCCATGGTACCACAACGTTCTGCAGCTACCTGGGCAGCAAACGGGGTAGATTTACGTGAACCACGGAAACCTGAACCACCGGCAGTCGCCCAGCAAAGTGCATTGCCTTGACGATCAGTAATAGTAACAATAGTGTTGTTGAAAGAAGCATGGATATGGGCCATGCCGTCAGCAACTTGCTTTTTGACCTTTTTACGGGTTCTAGTTGGTGTTTTAGCCATTGTCTATTCCGCCTATTTCTTAACAGCTTTGCGTGGACCCTTACGGGTACGAGCGTTAGTCTTAGTGCGCTGACCACGAAGGGGCAGGCTGCGACGATGGCGAAGACCACGGTATGCACCGAGATCCATCAAACGTTTGATGTTCATTGAAACTTCACGACGAAGGTCACCTTCTACAGTGTACTTGGTTACTTCATCACGCAGGGTATTCAATGTTTCTTCACTTAATTCACTGATCTTAGTTGATTCAGCGATGGCGGCACTAGCAAGGATAGCCTTGGCAGTGGTTTTTCCGACACCGTAAATCGCAGTTATAGCGATAACTGCATGTTTGTGATCAGGAACGTTAATGCCAGCAATACGGGCCATTAACAGAACTCCTATTTTAAATTACAACAGCTTGGGTTGAAAAGCCCGTAAGGATACTCAACCCGCCACTGTTTTGCAATAAGAATGTGGGTATATCTAGTTATAAATGATACCCACAGTTATTTTCACCTATTAAGGTAAGTGTTAACCTTGCCTTTGCTTGTGCTTAGGCTCAGCTTTGCAGATAACTCGAACTACGCCAGAGCGTTTTACGATTTTGCAATTACGACACATCTTTTTTACGGAAGCACGAACTTTCATGACTTGTCCCCGAGTTAAATCTTATCGGCCATAGCCTTTAAGATTGGCTTTTTTGAGCACTGACTCATATTGATTTGACATCAAATGTGTCTGTACTTGTGCCATGAAATCCATAATAACCACTACGATGATAAGCAGTGACGTTCCACCGAAGTTGAACGGTACGCTCCATGCAATAGTCATGAACTCAGGCACCAGACAGATAAAGGTAATATACAATGCACCTGCCAATGTCAGGCGTGTCATTACTTTATCAATATATTTTGACGTTTGTTCCCCTGGTCGGATACCCGGAATAAAAGCACCGGATTTCTTCAGGTTGTCTGCTGTTTCACGCGGGTTGAACACCAACGCTGTATAAAAGAAACAGAAGAAGATAATCACAGCAGCATATAAAATTATATACAGCGGATTACCAGGAGATAACTCCTGAGCAACCATTTGCAATATTTCAGCAAACTGACCATCACCTTGTCCAAACCAACTGGCGATAGTGCCAGGGAACAGAATAATACTACTGGCAAAGATCGGCGGTATAACACCAGCCATATTCACTTTAAGCGGCAAATGCGTGCTTTGTGCAGCGAATACGCGGCGACCCTGCTGTCGTTTTGCATAATTGATAACGATACGTCGCTGTCCACGTTCAACGAAGACAACAAAATAGGTTACCGCAAAAACGATGGCACCGATTAATAACAGTAGAAATAGATGCAATTCACCTTGACGGGTCATCTCAGCTGTTTGGCCAACTGCCGCCGGTAAACCGGCTACAATACCAATAAATATCAGCACAGAAATACCATTACCAATACCACGTTCAGTAATTTGCTCACCTAACCACATCAAAAACATGGTGCCGGTAACCAAACTAACCACCGCAGTAAACGTGAAACCAAGACCTGGGTTAACCACAAGGCCTGGCATCATGCCTGGTAACGAATTGGCAATTGCTATAGCCTGAGTGGTTGCAAGAATCAACGTACCGTAACGGGTATATTGACTTATTTTCTTGCGACCGGCTTCGCCCTCTTTCTTCAACTCTGCCATGGCAGGGTGCATTACAGTCAATAACTGCATGATGATCGAGGCTGTGATATAGGGCATGATACCCAGAGCTACCACAGATGCACGTTCCAACGCACCACCACTGAACATGTTAAACATGCCCAGTATGGTGTCTTTTTGCGTCTGATAAAATTCAGCCAGCACAGTACCGTCAATTCCAGGAATTGGTACGAACGAACCTAATCGGAATATAACAATCGCTCCGAATACGAACATCAAACGCTGCTTGAGCTCCGAAGAACCACGTTGTGCGCCTTGCTTTTTGTCCACTCCTGGTTTTGCCATCGTACTATCCTATTAGTCTTCTATTTTTCCGCCAGCGGCTTCAATCGAAGTACGAGCACCAGCAGTGACACGAATACCTTTAACGGTAACAGCACGGTTGATCTCACCTGATTTAACAACTTTGGCGAATGAAATATTTTTAGTGATAAGCCCTGCGGCTTTCAGTGTAGTCATGTCAACAACATCACCTTCAACTTTGGCAATCTCGTGCAAAGTTACTTGATCAGTAACCAGGCTTTTACGAGATGTAAAACCAAATTTAGGAAGACGTTGCTGGAGAGGCATCTGACCACCTTCAAAACCAGGTCTTACAGAACCGCCAGAGCGAGACTTTTGACCTTTGTGACCACGGCCACCAGTTTTTCCGATGCCAGAGCCGATACCACGGCCACAGCGTTTTTTGTTTGTCTTTGATCCTGGTGCAGGAGAAAGTGTATTAAGTTGCATAATTAATCCTCCACCTTAACCATAAAGCTGATCTTAGCGATCATGCCGCGAACTGCTGGTGTATCTTCCAGTTCAACAGTATGACGTATACGACGAAGGCCTAAGCCTCGCAGTGTCGCTTTGTGCTTCGGTAAACGACCGATTCTGCTTTTGGTTTGAGTGACTTTCACAGTTTTATTAGCCATGATTTATTACCCCAAAATTTCGTCGACAGTGAAGCCACGTTTGGCAGCAACCTGCTCCGGCGCTTTCATGTCGCTAAGCGCTTGAACTGTTGCGCGAACAACGTTCATAGGATTGGTTGAGCCGTAACATTTAGACAGTACGTTATGAACGCCAGCTACTTCAAGTACGGCACGCATAGCGCCACCGGCGATGATACCTGTACCTTCAGAGGCAGGCATCATGAAAACACGTGAACCAGAATGACGACCTTTGATCGGATACTGGAGAGTGTTTTCGTTCAGTTTAACTGTCACCATGTTGCGACGTGCTTTTTCCATTGCTTTTTGAATAGCAGCTGGAACTTCACGTGCTTTACCGTAACCAAAACCGACTTTACCTTTACCATCGCCAACAACAGTCAACGCGGTAAAGCTAAAGATACGACCACCTTTAACAACTTTTGATACGCGGTTAACTGTTACCAGTTTTTCAGCCAAATCAGGTTGTTGATTTGAGTCCGCATTTTTATGTGCATTTGGATGTGCCATGTTAGCTCCTAGAATTTCAGACCGGCTTCACGCGCGGCATCTGCCAACGCCTGAATGCGGCCGTGATATTTAAAGCCACTGCGATCGTAAGAACATTTTTCAATGCCTTTTTCCATCGCACGTTCAGCGACAGCTTTACCGACAGCCTTGGCTGCATCGATATTGCCTGTCTTGCCAACAGCTTCACTAATTGCTTTTTCAACAGTTGAAGCCGAGGTAACTACCTGACCTTCGCCGTTGATAAGCTGTGCATAGATGTGGCGTGGCGTGCGGTGAACAACCAAACGATTAACACCGTTTTCGATGTAAGATCTACGCGTGCGGCGAGCGCGGCGTAAACGTGATTCTTTCTTATCCATCGCTCTACCCTACTTTTTCTTAGCTTCTTTACGTCGCACGTTTTCGTCAGAATAACGGACACCTTTGCCTTTATAAGGCTCTGGTGCACGATATGAACGAATATTTGCGGCAGTTTGACCGACCAACTGTTTATCAGCCCCTTTGAGGATGATTTCAGTTTGCTTAGGCGTTTCAACAGTAATGCCTGCTGGAATGACGTGATCGATTGGATGAGAAAATCCGAGGTTCAAGTTAAGCACTTGACCTTTGGCTTTGGCTTTATAACCAATACCAACTAAGGTTAATTTCTTTTCAAATCCTTCAGACACACCTTTAACCATATTATTGATTAATGCGCGAGCAGTACCTGCTTGTGCCCAACCATCGGCGTAACCATCATTTGGAGCAAAAGAAACTTGGTTGTCTGCTACTGTCAATGCAACCGCAGGGTTAACATTTTGAGTCAGTTCACCAACTTTACCTTTGATCTTTATTTCCTGACCGTTTTGAGTAAGTTCTACTCCGGCAGGAATTGTAACTGGTGCTTTTGCAACACGAGACATATTACCTACTCCTTACGATACGAAACAAATGACTTCGCCGCCGATGCCTGCTTTGCGGGCAGCACGGTCAGACATTAAGCCTTTAGACGTAGATACGATAGCAACACCTAAACCACCCATCACTTTAGGGATGTCGTTGTTGGCTTTGTATATACGTAAACCTGGGCGCGAAACGCGTTTGATAACGTCGATTACAGGTTTGCCTTCAAAATACTTCAATGTGATGTCAAGCACAGGCTTAGCATCTGAAGTGGCTGCGTAATCAGCGATATAACCTTCATCTTTCAACAATTGCGCCAAAGCGACTTTCATTTTTGAAGAAGGCATATTAACAGCAACTTTATTTGCTGACTGGCCGTTACGGATGCGAGTAAACATATCCGCGATTGGATCTTGCATGCTCATAGTTCAATACTCCCGAGATTATTACCAGCTAGCCTTTCGAAGGCCAGGGATTTCACCGCGCATTGCTGCTTCGCGAACTTTAATACGGCTCATGCCGAATTTGCGAAGAAAGCCGTGCGGACGACCAGTTACATTGCAACGGTTACGTTGACGAGATGGACTGGAATCACGCGGTAGTGATTGTAGCTTGAGCACTGCATCCCAACGTTCTTCTTCAGAAGAATGAACACTTGAGATGGTAGCTTTCAATGCGTTACGTTTCTCAGCATACTTGGCAACCAACTTGGTGCGAGTTGCTTCGCGTGCTTTCATGGAATTTTTAGCCATAACTTTACGCCTTGTTTTTGAATGGAACGCCAAACGCACTAAGCAATTTGTGGCCTTCTTCATTCGTTTTAGCTGAAGTAGTGATAGTAATATCCATACCTCTGATTTTGTCTACTTTATCGTAGTCAATTTCAGGGAAGATAATCTGCTCTTTCACACCCATGCTGTAATTACCACGGCCGTCGAATGATTTCTCATTCAAGCCACGGAAGTCACGGATACGAGGGATTGCAATTGAGATTAAACGCTCAAAGAATTCCCACATACGCTCACCACGTAAAGTCACCTTGGCACCAATTGGGTAGCCTTCGCGGATTTTGAACCCAGCCACAGACTTCCGAGCCACGGTTATAAGTGGTTTTTGCCCTGCAATAGCGGCCAAATCACCTGTAGCGTGTTCGAGAATTTTCTTGTCTGCAATAGCCTCACCTAAACCCATGTTTAGTGTGATTTTCTCAATCCGAGGGACTTGCATGACACTCGAGTAACCCATGTCTTTCATCATGCTGGCTACTATAGTCTCTTTGTAGAATTCATGCAGTTTCGCCATCGTTCTCTCCAATTATTAAACTAATTCGTTATTAGACTTGAAGAAACGGACTTTTTTGCCGTCTTCTAATCTAAAACCTACACGATCTGCTTTGCCTGCATCGGCGTTGTAGATCGCAATGTTTGATACATGAATAGGTGCTTCTTTGTCAAGTATTCCGCCCGGCTCTTGGAGCTGAGGGTTTGGCTTAACATGTTTCTTCACCATATTGATGCCTTCAACAATCACTTTATCTTTACCGGTTAAAACTGACCGCACTTTACCGCGCTTGCCTTTGTCTTTACCTGTGATAACAATGATTTCGTCGTTACGACGGATTTTAGCTGCCATGATAGACTCCTATAGTACTTCTGGTGCCAATGAGACAATTTTCATGAACTTATCATTTCTGAGTTCACGCGTCACAGGCCCGAAAATACGGGTGCCAATTGGCTGCTCGTTTGCGTTTAGCATTACAGCTGCGTTGTCATCAAAACGGATTGAAGATCCGTCAGGACGTCGAACGCCTTTCTTAGTGCGCACAACAACTGCGGTTAAAACGTCACCTTTTTTAACTTTACCACGAGGATTTGCTTCCTTCACGGTAACTTTAATGATGTCGCCAACAGCAGCATAACGTCTGTGCGAGCCACCTAGAACCTTAATACACTGTACTCTGCGAGCGCCGCTGTTATCAGCTACGTCCAGATTAGTTTGCATTTGGATCATTTCAGTGCTCCGGTTAAGTTGTATCCAGACCAAACTCTTATGATAAGAACTGGCCGTTATATTACAAATACCCTAACTATTTAGGGCGGCGTAGCATAACAAATGGATTGGTTAATGCATAGCCCTTATTCAAAATGATTTATATAAAAGCAGATTCAAAAACAGATCCAAAACAAAAAGACGTTTTGTTTCTGTAAGGATACCTGCGGTATTGGCAAGATATATGTGGGGTGATGTGGGAATTAAAACTTTGCTAAAAACGCTTCTCTATCCGTAATCCCCCCCGAGTACCAAAATCATTTCAACGGTATCTTGCTAGACAAATAAAAACACGCTGGACTGACAATCGGTCACTCTCGTTCAGCTTTATGATAAAAAAGGAACTATTAGATGTCTAAACCACAAATGCCAATTGCCAACGTACTTTACCAATTACAGCCAGCCCGTGGAGTTACCGGCGTGAAGTATCTCAGCACCAACGGTGAGAACGTCGATCTCTGGCACGAGGATGATGACTCTGGCCGTCAAAAATGGCGGTTTACCTCGCTCGGCAATAACCTGTACAACATTCGTCCTTTTGCGGGAGTAGGAGATCGAAACATATTGAGCAACAATGGCCAAAACGTAGACCTGTGGCTGAAGGACGACGGCTCTGGCCGTCAAAAGTGGGAACTCATTCCGCTGAATAATGGTGCTTTTCACATCAAGTGTGGGGCAAAATTTCTCAGCACCAATGGTAAGAATGTCGATCTTTGGCAAAGCGACGACAACAGCGGCCGCCAGCAGTGGCAATTGGTACCCGAAGACATAGAGGTCGAAAGTATTGATTTCGACATCGCGAAGGCTAATCAAATACCTCTGCCAAGTTTTATTGTCAAGCAGACCATCCAGAACAACTCCGATGTGCAACAAGAAAGTAAGGTCACCTTTAAAAAGAAAGCAACTGACAAATCAAGCTATCAACATGAACGTGGCTTCACATTTAGTGTCGAGGCCGAGGCGACGTTTGGAACTCCAGCGGTTAGCTCTGGCAGTGTGAAGGTATCGGCGTCGACCTCTCATACGTGGACGTATGGTAGCGAGGAGACGAGAGAAGATTCCCGAATTTACGAAATGCCCGTCAAGATCCCACCACATTCCACGGTAGTAGCAAAGGCAACGGTGACTCAGATGAACCTTGATGTTGACTATACAGCAAGAGGAATTTCGAAATTGACCGGCGAAACGATCGAAAGTTCTGGCAAATGGAATGGAGTATCAGCTGGAGAAATCATCTACTCGATAGATCAACACTAACAGCCGCCTTCTTGGAGTGGAATAAGTGGGGTCAAGTCTTGAACCGTGCATTTCAACGGTAGAATTCAAGATTGTCGCGGTAGGAATCGGAGTTACCTCCGACCCCCCGCGCAGATCCGTACGAGCACTACTAATGCATACGGCTCCTACTTCGAGTATTGACGTGAAAGCGTCTGTTTGGATAAGGATGAACAATTTGCGCAAGTGGTATCCAGATTGCGACCAACCTAGTGAATTTTGACCAAGGCATTTTATGCCGCTGACTTCTGCGCCTAAGCGCTTTTAGCCATCGCTTTATAACCTCATCTCGAAATTTTGCCATTGCACAGAAGTTACCGGGCACACCAAAATAGTTGATATGACCCCGAACTACTGACTTTAGCCATTGAGCGGTCTCCCAGACCGGACGGTGCATTCGCTTTCTAAGCTCAACATCAATTTCCTTTAACTTTTTATTGATCGATTTCGATATCGTCTTACGACCAATTTGAAACCGACCAGCTCTGGTTTGACTACAATAGTGAGTAAAGCCCAAAAAGCTAAACGTTTCCGGTTTACCCAAATTTCGCTTCGCTCTATTTTGAGCAGCATAACGACCAAATTCAATCAGACGTGTTTTCTTTACATTGACTGACAGGCCATATTGCCCCAATTGCAGTTGCAGTTGTTCATAGTAATGTCTCGCTTGTTCTTCATATTGAAAACCTAACACCGTATCGTCTGCATATCGCACGATTATCATATCTGCGTGGTTTTCCCTTCTCCGGCCTTCCGTCCAACAATCCATCACATAATGTAAATAGATGTTGGCCAGTAACGGCGAAATCACGGACCCTTGAGGGCACCCTCGATTCGCTTTAACTCGGTGGCCATGTTCGTCCATGTGTCCAGCTGTAATCCACTGTATAACCAGTTTGATGAGCCGCTGATCTGCAACTCGGTGTTCGATAAAATGGATTAGCCAGTCATGCTCTACTCTGTCGAAGAACTTTTCCAGATCCATATCCAATATCCAGTTCACCTTCCTTTGATTTATACCGACATATAGTGCATCCAACGCGTTGTGTTGGCTGCGCTCTGGACGAAAACCATATGAAAACCCTAAAAAGTCATTTTCATAGATGGCATTCAGTACATGAACGACTGCCTGTTGCACGATTTTGTCTTCTACACTTTGAATACTGATGGGGCGTTCGCTCCCATCGGATTTCGGTATGGTTATCCTTTTAGCGGGCTTAGGTTGATACTTTTTCGCATGTAACCTTTCATGCAAGTCATAGATATTACTATCAATTCTTGCTTCATAGTCCTGCCAACTCACCCCATCTATACCCGCCGCTGCATTTTTCTTCAACTCGTAGAAACTGTCTCTGAGTAATGTAGGGGTAATATGATGGAACAATGATGTGAACTGTTGTTTCTTATCTTTACGGGCCGCTTCCCGTACACCCAGCAACCCAAACTTAAGAGGGCTCCAGCGCTGCGTCTGGCTCTCGATGTTCTGTTGGATGTTCCTCTCAATCAAAGTCCTTTCCTCCATTAATTCCGCTACACTGTTACCTGTTTTGTTCATTAACTTCTCCGGTACTACGACTTTGTCCGACTTCCTAAAAGCACTCAGAAAGGATTACCCATTTCGGTTTCCTTTCCCCGCCATCGATAATGCTGATGGCCGCGATTAGGACCTCCCAGCTTCCGAACATTGAGCTTATCCACATGCACTGGGTCTCAGACCCCGAGAGATGATTTACGTCCTTACCGTCCCGGCCGTAAATCTGCTGCATTCTGTCAATCTTGACAACATCTGCATCTCCAAATTGGTCAATTTCGAGGCTCAATACCAAGCCTGCGGACACCTCCGCTAACGCTTAACCGGCATCCTTACGAATGACGGCCCATAGCTGGAGGACTGAGCTGTCGGCTAAACTTTACTCAGGAGGGACTTGCACCCTCTACTCAATGCCAGCTTTGCTGGCGCACCAAGACCTGACCCCCAAAATGCCCCCAAAATCACCTGCCGTCTTCACAGTATATTTGTGATATTATTCAGTTTGAACTCAAGGGAGCTATATAGAGTCACAACCATTTGACGTTCTAATCAAAGTAAAAGCAATTTGGAAAATAGGAAAGCAATATGTTTAAAAGTAAAATAATCAACACCGCCCTGATAATCCTCACCATGGTTTGCAGCCAAACTGCTGTAGCGGCCAATATATGGCTAGTAGACAAAACCGTCGACAAAATACAAGTGATGGGTACTGGCAATGCCGTTATTTACCTCAGCGAGTTAAGCGATGAGATTTGCCAAGGCGGCGGTAAATTGTTTGATGTTTACGAGAATTCAAACGGGATGACAGCCCGGGGACTTGACCATATAATTAGTGTAGCGTTGGCCGCAAAAGTAAG
>JABSOG010000819.1 GCA_013216025.1 Algicola sp.
AAATTCGTGTAAATTCTCAACTTGGTGTTCGATTGATGCTTGATACAATGCTGGCGTATATTTGGTCATCAAAAAGTTAAACACCATCATAATACCCAAAGCCAGCATAGTACTGTTCAAGTTCTTTAGCTTTATAGAAAACGCAAACGCTAAGCCCAGCGAAACAAAGTTCAAATACAACAGGTATTGCTCCAAGGCCAGCAAACCCTCAATACTAATACTCATTCATCTACCTTAATATTAAGTTTTGGGTGGTTGCAAACCGCCACCGTCATCTTCATAAGCGTCCATTTCTATCAGCAACTGTCGCTGCTCGACCGGGTCGGTTATCTCATATGTTTTTATCGCCGCATCGGTTTTTTCTTTAACCGTCACGTCTTTTTGTTCTTTGCTGACCTTGCTCACAACCAGCGATATTTTTAGATTGTTACGTTCTTGGGTTGTCAGCAACACCCCAAATTTTTGGTCAATCTCGGCTGATCTTTTATCAACCTCGGCATTGATAAGTTCTAACTCGTCGCCAGCCGTAGCAGAAAAGGCGCACGTAAAAAGCAGGCTCGACAAAGCGGCCTTTATTATTTTATTCATAGTATTGTTCCAGAATATACGATGTAGTCCATTAGGGGATAAGGGCGGTCTATCAATTGACCGCTATTTGCAAACAAGAGACTCTTGTTAACATCGGCGAAACATTAAACGCTATTTAGTCTATCTTTTCAACAAGAAAGTACGCTAAATTGGAAAAATGTGTAACAACTCAGCGAGTTTTTTCTAAGCAATTGAAAAATCGAACTTAGCAGCTTTCTATCGGTTTTTTGATTTGTACGCAATATTTGATTTTTTTAACAAAGCGTCTTCTTTGTTAGCTTCTGCTTTTTACCATTGCGCTGTTACCACTCAGCTCTTAATAGTCGAGGGCATTGGTCCACGGAAATGCACGGGTGATGCCAACAAACAAGTTGGGCCTTGCTCGCCATTATTGATATTTGTTTGACTAACCGTTGTTATTGGAACATTCCATTATCGGTGCGCATAGCGCCGAAAAAATGATAGGTTTAGCCCTCACCAACTCACTCAAACCGTATCGCAAGACAAGTCCCGCGCGCTCATCCTTACCTGCCCTTGCACCATAAATTATCGCACCAAACTCATACTGCCTAGTTTTTGTATTAACCATTATCCAGAAACCTTGCTCACGCCGCCACAACTCATTAGTTTCAGCCAAAATATCAGTCCATACGTTAACTGTTTTTGCCAAAAACGCACTGTCGCCAACAATATGTCCGTAGGTCGGAAACTGCATTTCAAGTGCACTTTCCGCTGCCGTATAGACTTTGTTGTTTGCGGTAACTTTCAAACGTATTTTAAAATGCCCAGCCACTTTTGCATAGTCAGAAAACGTCGATTCTGAACCTTCATATAAAGTATACCAACTCCCCGTTTCGCCCCTTTTGATTTGAAAATGGTAATTATCAATCTTTGCCGAGGTCGGTTGTATTGTTGCACTTAAAGTATAGTCGTCTAATAGCGTCAGCTTTGATGGCGCGTTAATACCCACGTAAGTGACACAACTACCTGCAACCCCTGTGATTGTATTCGGACACTGCGCATCAACCGACATACCATCCCATTTAAAATAACCGCCACAAGAACACTCAGCGGTAACCTGCACCGAATGTTGCCCCGGTTGGTCAAAGGTATAAGAAAATAGACCCGATAGATTGTAGCCCCTAATCACGTTATCTATTGAGAAGGTATAAGTTTTTAGCAGACACTCGGCTTCGGCAACGGCAAACGCCGAAAATGTATAAGGGCTACCAACTGTAATCGTGTTCGCAGCATCTAAAATCACACCATACAAAAAACATTCTTTCTCGCCGCCACTGCCGTCAGTACTACAGTTCGCAACTGAGTATTCCGCAAGTTTCGAAAAAAAAATTCGAAGGTTTGTCGAAATTTCACTGATGTCCTTTGATGGTGGATTTGTGCCAAAGGGGTCAAATCTTGACTTAACACAATTCAACAGTTTTTCAACCCGTTGAACGATTAAATCGGCTGTTGGTCGGCGGGCTTACTTTAGTAATAAGTTTTTAATATGTTAAGTCAAGACCCCTTCGACCTCATAGATTGACCCTTGCCACGCGCTCAGGCATGACCAATAAATCACGAAGAATATCTTGGGTAATCGTTTTGAATTTGTAAACGGCCTTTCGGGAGACTTCAAATTTAGCGGCAATGCGAAAAATATCACCAAAAGTTTAGCAAGTGACAGCATTTAGGAGAAAATCGGCTTTGTCTGCGGCGTTAAGTGTTGTTCGATCTAAGATTGGTATATTGAGATTTCGGTTTATTTTTTTGCGAAATTATTATCACAAATTTCTACTATTTATGCCTCAGATTTCCTCGCAAAAAAACCACTATTTTCGACTTTATTTGTTACCTTGGCTGATTGGCGCCATATTTTAGGATATTAGAGGTGATATCGGTGAGACAATTGGATATCACATTCTTGAATTTAATCCCTTTATATCAGTAAGAAGCCTAAATCCAACCGTGGTTTGTTGTCATAGTGATTTTCATATCAAGACCCGCATTTAGCTTGTATTCAATTGTAGCGGCCCAATTTCACCAGTTTTGACATTGATGAATACACTAACCAAAACCAGACTATCAAAGCGTCCTGAATCAGCTTCGACCTGTTTTGCTTCGGGATTTTCAAAAACAATAACTTTATTGTTTAACCGTTCTTCAACAATCACTTTTGCCCCATCTGCAATAACAAATAGCCCTTTAATATGCTCAAAAGCTTTGATGATATAAGGCTGGTTAGCCTTGTCTTGCGCCGTTAGCAGTTTTTGAGTGACTATTGTGTTTTTCAGCTTGTTGTAACTGAAATTGCTGGATCTGAAGTTCGCCAGTTTAGCGTCTATCTCGGCCAATTGTTTCTGCAGTAGTTTGTTGTAACGAATTTCTTTTGTCGATTTATGTGAATGGTTTTTCGTTATGGTAGCGTTACTTGTCGGCTGCTGGCTGGCAGTGGCGGTAACTTTGTTTTGTTTATCGGTTGCCAACACAATACAAGGCAACAGAATTATTGATAAAGTAGTCATTTTTCTAGTTATCATTATGGTGTAGCCCTTCTATAAACGGCAGCTTTGTATCGTGCCGCCGCTGCATTTAGTGGATGACCTGTTTTTATGTTACCACTACCCGGTGTATCCTCTACATAATCATAAACAATAGCTGGCCATTTTTTCGTTTTATCCAAATCAGATGGGCCTACGGCTCTTTTACTTGGTAGACTTTGTGGCCAATAAAATGTCGGCGGATGAGTGTGAAATATACCAATAGTATAGGTTAGTTCATCAAGAGGAAAAGGTGACAAATTACTATCTGCAATGAGCGGGATCGTTATTTTCGGGGTTTGAGGGAACACAAAGTAGGCGCCATACGTCTTTGGACCAATTACATATTTCCTAGCCGCGGTATCAACTTGAATAAAAAAACCTTCCTCCCGTCCACCATCGACTGCATTTGCAGAAGCAACTGTACTACGCCATGCCTCGTCTGTTGCAGTAATAACAACAGCCGAGGCCACCAAATCATCATAGCTTGGAAACTGAATTTCAATTGGCCATTCTTTGGAGCGGTATCGTACATTATTCGATGTTACTGTGGTTCTAAGCATGAAGTGACCAGCAACTTTTGCATAACTGGCAAAGCTCTTATTCGTACCAGTATTTAGAGAGTGCCATTTGGATGCTGATTTGTGCCTGATTTCAAATTTATAACTAGAAACTGGCGCAGTTGCAGGTGTTACACTTGCTGTAAGAGTATACCCTTCCAACAACGTCAGCACATTAGGCGAAGAAAGCTCAACACTGTTAATACAAGTGTTTTCGATGCCATTCAACCCCGCCGGACACTGCGCCTCAACCGACATTCCATCCCATTTAAAATAACCGCCACAAGAACACTCAGCGGTAACCTGCACCGAATGTTGCCCCGGTTGGTCAAAGGT
>JABSOG010000820.1 GCA_013216025.1 Algicola sp.
GGTCAATTAGCGGCACACCCATATTGGCGAGTAATACGGCAAAGGGGAAGGCGTCAGGATAACCGCCCCAAGTTCGAATAATGTAGGTCAGCAAGCCGATGAGGCAGCCGTAAATCAACCGACCTTTGTCGGTGGTCGAGGCCGAAACCGGGTCGGTGGCGATGAAAAATGCGGCCATCATGGTTGCACCACTGAACAGGTGCAGCGTCGGTGGGCCTGCTTGGTCTGGGTCTATTATGCTGCCGCCTATTGAGATAAACGCCAAGCTGCCCAGTACGGCAACGGGTATCTGCCACTTTATCACGCCGCTTTTTAGCAAGAATAAACCGCCAAGTAAAAAGCCCAAATTGATGTATTCCCAGCCTAATCCGCCATAGGCGCCAAACACCGATTTGGTCATACTCTCTGATGTGGTGAGGCCTAGCGTCAAGTCAGTTTTTAGGGTATCTAGCGGCGTCGCCATGGTGATGCCATCAATGTTCATGCGCAGTTGATTGACGCTGTATCCTTCGGTGGTGAAGCCGGTGAAGATCACCGACAGTGAATCGAAAAAGGTCAAGTCGATGTGTTGCAGCGATTCTGGCGGTAACCACATGGTCATTTGCAGTGGGAATGAAACCAGCAGCAAAACATATCCGGCCATGGCGGGGTTAAACGGATTTGAGCCAAGGCCACCATACAATTGTTTGACAACAGTGATGGAAAAAGCGGTGCCAATCACTGTGATCCACCAAGGGGCCAACGGGGGCAGGCTTAACCCGAGTAAAACGGCGGTCAAAAGGGCGCTGTAATCGAGCAGGTGTTTTCTGACTGGCATCTCTCTTAGTGATAAAACAAAGGCTTCGCAAAACAGCGCCACGCCACAGGCCATGGCTATGTGGATAAGGTTACCTGCGCCAAAAAAGTAGAATTGGGCAAGTGCGCCGGGAATACAAGCGTAGATCACCGTTCGCATTAAAACCGAGGTCTTTTTTTGACTGTGATTGTGGGGAGAGCTGGCTATCTTAAAAATCATCGGTTCTGACCATCTTCATTTGAGGCTGGTGCGGCGTCATCTTGAGACTGACGCTGTTTGGCCAATTTTTTCGCCCTGGCCTTGGCGACGACTGCGGCCACTGCCGCTTTTTTCGCAGCCGCTTTTTGCGCGTCTGGGTCTGGCGTGTCGTTTTGCGCTTGTTCTACTTCTACTTGAGCTTCAGGTTCAGTTTTAACCTCAACTTTAGCTTCAGGTGCAGAATCTTGCTGCTCAGCCGCTTCGGCTTGCTTGCGCTTGCGTTCTTTGGCTTTGAATATGGCTGCTGCCGCGCCAGTTAACGGTTTTTGTTCTGTTGAGCCTGAGCTGCCATCTGCACCGGCATTTGAATCAGCGTTAGCACCGGCGGCTTCTGCCGCTTGCTTGGCCTTTTTCGCTTTGACTCGGGCCAGTGCATCGGCCACGGTATTTTTACCGCCTGATTTTGCCAATGCCTGCTTGCGTTTTTCACTGGCCAAGCGTTGTTTCTCTTCGCGCTCTTGGGTGTCACGCTCAAGGCGCGCGGTTCTGGCCTCAAAACGTTCTTTGGCTTTTTCGGCCAATTGTTTTTCGAGGTTTTCGGCTTTTATCTCGGCCTTGGCGACTCGGTAATATTGCACCAAAGGTATCTCGCTTGGGCAAACATACGCGCAGGCTCCGCATTCAATACAATCTTTCAGATTGTAGGCTTCTACTTCTGCGTGGTCTTTGGCTCTTGAATACCAAAACAATTGTTGTGGCAACAATTTTACCGGGCACACATCGGCGCAGGCACTGCAACGAATGCATTCCATTTCGTTTTCGGGTGCGGGCAGTTCGTTTATTTGCGGGGCCAATATGCAGTTGCTGATTTTTACCACGGGTATGGCCGTGCTGGCCAAGGTAAAGCCCATCATTGGCCCGCCCATGATCACCCTTTGCTTCTTGCCTGGATTAAAATCGCAATATCGTAATAACTCAATGATGGGGGTGCCAACCAATACTTCTAGGTTTTGTGGCGACTTTACCGCGCCACCAGTGACGGTCACAATGCGTGAGATAAGCGGTTCGTCACAAACAACGGCTTTGTAGATCGCGTGAAGCGTGCCTATGTTATGCACCAAAATACCGATGTCGATGGCAATGCCGCCGCTGGGCACTTGCTGGCCGGTCAATATATTGATCAGCTGCTTTTCGCCACCCGAGGGGTATTTTGACGGAAAAACCCGAATGTGAATGTCGTCACGGTGATCACACGCCAATTTTAAACATTCGATGGCGGCGGGTTTGTCATCCTCAATGCCAATAATGATCATGTTGGGATTAACGATGCTGGCAACAATGTCGATGCCTTGGATAATCGCTTGGGCGTCACGCTGAATAAGGGTGTCGTCGGCGGTAATATACGGTTCACACTCGGTGGCGTTGATGATCAGGTAATTGACGTTTCGCAGACTTTTAGATTTTACATAAGCTGGAAAACCCGCACCACCCAGACCAGATATGCCCGCCATTTTAATTTTCTCGACCAAAAACTCGGGTGTTTCTTCCTTGTAGTGGGGTAGAGGTTCGCGGTCTACCCAGCTGTCTTCGCCATCGGGTTCAATAAAAATACAAGGCTCAGACAAAGCCGAAGGGTGGGCGATAGGATGAGACTCAATCTTGCTGATTTTGCCTGAGGTTGGTGCATGAACCGGTAACGATAACCCTTGCACCGGCGATGTTAATGGCTGGCCTTTTAATACGGTGTCACCTTCGCTCACCAACAACTTGCCTTGCACGCCGATGTGTTGTTTGAGCGGTACAATCAACTGCGATGGTATCGGCAGTTGGCTTATCGGCTGAGCGCTGGTGTGTTCTTTATGGCTTGGCGGATGTATGCCGCCGGGTAATGACCATAACCGTCCGTTTTCGACTTGTTCAAACAAAGATTCCACTGAGTCTAGTTATCCACTTGAGTTATCGGAATGGCTTGCAAGTCCCATTTCCAGTTGTTGGTGGTGACGGTCAAAGGCACCATGTCGATACAATCCACGGGGCAGGGCTCTACGCACAGATCACAGCCGGTACATTCGTCGGTGATGATGGTGTGCATCATTTTCGACGCGCCCATGATGGCATCAACTGGGCAAGCCTGAATGCATTTGGTGCAGCCAATACAGTCTTCTTCGATAATAAAAGCGACTTTCTTTTGGGGGTCTTTCTCTTGATGGGCTTCATCGAGCGGAATCGCTTCAACGCCCATTAGGTCGGCAATGTGCTGTACGGTCGTTTCGCCGCCCGGGGGACATTTGTTGATTTGGTCACCGTTGGCGATGGCTTGGGCGTAAGGTTTGCAACCGGGATAACCACATTGACCGCACTGGGTTTGTGGCAGCAGGGCATCGAGTTGCTCGACGATTGGGTCGGATTCGACTTTGTATTTGATGGCCGCATACCCGAGGATGGCACCAAACACCAACCCCAAAATACACAATAAGATAACCCCAGTAATAAAACTCATATCAGACTTTTACCAACCCGGTGAATCCCATAAAGGCCAGCGACATCAGTCCGGCGGTGATCATCGCAATCGATGCGCCCTTGAACGGGGCGGGAATGTTGGCCAGTGCCATGCGTTCTCTCATGGCCGAAAATAGTATCAGCACAAACGAAAAACCTACTGCCGCACCAAAACCGTAAACAGCTGAACCGAGCAGGTTGTAATCGGCTTGGACGTTTAACAGCGCAACACCCAACACGGCGCAGTTGGTGGTGATTAACGGCAGAAAAATGCCCAGCAGACGATAGAGCGTAGGACTGGTTTTATGTACGACCATTTCGGTGAACTGCACCACCACGGCTATCACCAAAATGAACGACAAGGTTCGCAGGTATTCGAGTTCGAAAGGTTGTAGCAAAAAGTGGTTGATCAGATAACTGCAGACCGAGGCCAGCGTGAGCACAAAGGTGGTGGCCAGCGACATGCCAATGGCCGTGGCTAGTTTGCCCCACACGCCCATAAACGGGCGCAGACCGAGAAACT
>JABSOG010000821.1 GCA_013216025.1 Algicola sp.
TACGCAGGGTTTGACCCCCACTTTGATGGTTACTGAGCCGTGTTGGGTAAATTTGAGCGCGTTGGAGCATAGGTTCAACAATACCTGCGAGATACGCAGCGGATCGCCAATCATGTTTGAGGGCAGTTTGGGGTCTGCTTCAAAACGAATGTTAATGTTGGTTTCGTGGGCTCGGGTGGTGATATTTCCCAGCAGGTTTTCGAACAGTTCGTTGGTCGATAGCTGCACTTGCTCGATATCGAGTTTACCAGCCTCAATTTTCGAAAAGTCGAGAATATCGTTGATAAGGCTCATTAATATCTGAGTTGAGAATGACACCTTGGTGAGGTATTCGCGTTGCTGGTCGTTCAGTTCGGTTTTCATGGTTAAGTCAATTAAACCGATAATGCCATTCATCGGGGTGCGTATTTCGTGGCTCATGTTGGCCAAAAAGACGCTTTTAGACTGGGTGGCCTGTTCGGCTTTGTGTTTTGATTGGGCCAATTCTTGATTCAGTGCATCTTGGCGTGATACCAGTAGTTGCGACTCGTTGAGCAGCTCTTTGGTTTGCAGGTTTTTGCCATGAAATACATCGGCGGCTTTGGCCAGTTGACCAATTTCATCTTTACGACCCAACCCGGTAATAGAGCCGACTGATTTGTCATGGGCCAGTCTTTTAAAAATGTCAGTGATCTCGTTGATGGGATACATAATGCGGTAGGCCAAAAAGAGGGCAATTAACCACACCATCAAAATGCCGATCACTGAGAAAATATTAATGCGCAGACGACTGTCTTCAATGCTTTGGCGTACTTGCTTATTGGTTTTCGACAATTGTGTGGCAGCCAGCAGCTTGAGTTCTTTGACCAAATACAAAAACTCATTAGCCGAGCCTGTCATCACCACGTTCACTAAATAGGTATACCCTCGGGTAATATTGGTTAGTTGAACAAAGTCATCGCTGACTTTGCCGAGGGCATCGGTAAATTGACCGTCGCTATTGGCAAAGCTCAAACCGCTGTTGAACACTTCATTGACGATACGAATGTTGGCTTTGAATTGATTGGCTTTGGCAAAATCAAGGCTAAGGATGTATTGCAACACCGAATTTTTCGCCTCAGACATTTCAAGTCTGACGTATAGCAGCAATTGATCTTGTTGCTGGTTGGTTTGGACATTGTCTAAGGCTTCTTGCAGCATTTCTTCAATATTTTGCAAACCGGTCATTAACCCTTGTTCTAACAACAGCTTGCGTTTTTTTCGGCCCTCGGTAACGGTCACAAAGTTTTCTTGGTAATCTGATAAGTGGCCGCGCATTCTCAAAATGTAATCGTTGTACTGTTCAACATTGTTGCTGTGGCGGGTCATTTGTTCGAGTATGTTGAGGTTGTTTGCTAACTGCTTCATCAATAACGAAAATTTGGTTAATGAAGAGTTACTGGCGGTTTCTTTATAAATCAGTACATTACGCTGTAAATCTAAAACATCCCGCTCTAGGTTGCCCACCAAATTGACTTGTTCGACAATTTGATTGGTTGAGTTGATGCCGCTGACATAAGACTGGTGTTGTTTACGGGTGATCACCAGCTGGCTGATCAGCAACAGCACCAATAGGGTCAGAACCAATATGATTTGTGACTTAATCGAGTTGAACACATTCATCCCATCAGGTGCTGATAAATTCATACCATTTTTGCAAACTGTAATCATAAGTTGGCATAACGGTATTCCACACGGCCACATTACTGAGGCGTTTTTCGTAACTGCCACCGGTTCTGATGGCGCCTTGTTTCACCGACACTTTGCCATCGGTCCCCTTGAGCTGTTGTGAAGCGGGTTTGCCACCGTACCAGTAATCCCACTCGGCGCTGCTCAGCTGTTTGGCTGAGCGTTGTGGGTTTGAAATATAGTACCCCTGACGTGCAATAAAGGCGCCGGGCCAGCCCGATAACCACCAGTTCATATATTCGTAGGCGACATCTTTCACTCTGCCCTGAGTCGCTGATGACAGACACATGACCCCGTGCCAGCCACGGTAACCTTCTTTGGGGGCGGCAAAAGTCACTGGGACATTTTGACCGTTAAGGGCTGATATGGCGGGCGAAAACATGCTTTCGATCACCACTCGGTTGGTGCTCATAAATCTAACAGATTCGGGTACTGAGGTCCAGAATCCGCTGAAATGGTTTTTTTGTTTGAGTTCGAACAAAATCGCAAATAGCTTGTCGAGTTCTAGTTTGGTCATTGCGCCGATATTAGCAAACTGAATAAGACCTTTGGCTTGTGCTGCAAGGGCCAAGTCAAATAAACCTATGGTGGGGGCGTTGACGATAGCCACTTTACCCGCGTATTTTTCGTCGAGCAGCCAGCCCCAGCTTTCGGTTACGTAGGGGATGCCTTTGGGGATAACTTTGTTGTTGTAACCAAACGAGTCGACATTGTGAACGTAGGGTAAAAAGCTTATTTGGTCGGTTGGGTTTGAGCCTAGCGTGTTGTCTTTTTGCACATGGAGCAGTTTATAGGGGGCATCGCCAGCACCAATATTGGCTTGTGGGGTCACTTTGCCTGTTTTGGTTAGGCTATTGACCTCGTCCCAGTATCTAATGCGTTTTTTGTCGATGGCTTGAATTGATTTTGACTGCCACAAAATGTTGATGCTGTTGGACCATTGTTCGTACAAGTCAAAACTGCCCGGGGCCATTGCCGCTTTTTGCAGTACTGCTGCACTGCCTTTGGCTTCAAAAACCAATTCAATGCCAAGGTCTTGCATGGCCTGTTGGCGCAGTTCTTCTTGTAGGGTGACGTGGGTGCCGAGAATTCTTAATTTGGTTTTTTGTTTGGCAAAAACGTAGGGCGCTTTGCTGATAAATCCAGCACCGACACCGGCTATGACGAGGTTTTTGATGACCTTTCGACGGGTCGCTGAAAATCCGTCTTTGGCTACTTTATCTGATCCCATGACACTTATCCAAGAGTCTGCTGTGATCTTTAAATTTAGCTTATAATCGCCATTGATTCAAACAATTAGCTGTTATAACTCTGTCTATTTAGGGGGGCAGGACCTATGCTGTTTACTATCGTTTTAACAGGAGAACCTTATGCAATTCAATAGTTTTAAAGTGCAGGTCAACAATCATATCGCCCATGTTCAGCTCAGCCGCCCTGAGCAAATGAACGCAATGAATCAAGATTTTTGGCGCGAATTGCCTCAGTGCATGAGAGCGATAGAAGCTGACGGTCAAAGCCGGGTGATAGTGTTGTCATCGACCGGCAAACATTTTTGTGCGGGCATGGACTTGGCGGTTTTTAGCGATCCGACTTGCGTGCCACTGTCGGGCGACCCTGCCAGGGTGGCCGAAAACCTGCGCCGTTTGGTGATGCAATTTCAAGATTCGGTGTCGAGCCTAGAGAACATCCGCATCCCCGTTTTAACCGCCATTCAAGGCGGCTGTATTGGTGGCGCATTGGACATGGTGTGTGCCAGCGACAGCCGTTATTGCACCAAAGACGCGTTTTTCTCAATCAAAGAAACTCAACTGGGCATGACCGCAGATGTGGGCACATTGCAGCGTCTGCCGAAGTTGTTGCCCGAGGGCATAGTGCGCGAATTGGCGTACACCGGACGAGACTTTGCCGCTCAAGAAGCGTTGAAGTTTGGTTTGGTCAATCAGGTGTTTGACGATCAAGCAGCGATGATGGATGGCGTGATGGCAATCGCCAAACAGATTGCCAGTAATTCGCCAATGGCGGTGGCCGGTTGTAAAGAAATGATTAATTTCAGCCGTGATCACAGTGTTGCCGATAGTTTGAAGTATATGGCGACATGGCAGGCGGGGATGTTTCGACCCGAAGATATGATGAAGTCGTTTGCGGCCAAGGCGCAAAAGCAAGCGCCCGAGTTTGAGGGGCTTTGGGCGGTGAAGGGGTTGTTTGAATGAGGGGGTTTAGCTAAGGTGAAAAAGGGTGGGGCTTCGTTGATGGTTGGTGGGACGGAGTGGGGCTTCGTTGGTGGCCGGAGGAACGGAGGCTAGGCAA
>JABSOG010000822.1 GCA_013216025.1 Algicola sp.
ACCGGTGGGTGTTCATACACTCTCTTATCTGGCCGTTGATAATGACGGCGCTGAATCACCGATTGTTACCCGATACTTCTCGATAGAAGACCGCTTGGACGCGCTACAAATAAGTCTCACTAAAAGCGATCTCGATAAAGGAGAATTTGAGATCAGTTGGAATGACGTCGACTCGGCGCAAAGCTACCAGTTGATGGTGAAAAAGGACAACGGCAGTTATGCCGAGGTTTATCATGCTGACCCGCTAAGTTATTACAAAGTCGAGCTTGACGTTGGCACCTATTTATTCAAAGTTCGAGCGTGTTTTGCCACCAATGACTGTGGCGAGTACAGTGGCGAGTTTATCGTTGCTATCAACAGCCCGGAAACCCCCACTGGCACAGTACATGTGGTCAAAGACACCATAGTGCCCGGCGAAGAAGGCTTTGAAACTTACGTCACACCAAACGGCGACGCTGCAATCGATATTCCGGTGTACTTACCGCCTGGTGTTAACGGCCTACAGCCCAATCTAGGACTTGCCTACAACTCATCGCGAATCAGTTATTCCGAATCACGCAGTCATGCCGTTAAAGAAACCGTGTATCACCCAGGTGACTTTGTCGGTCTTGGCTGGCAATTAACAGGCTTGCCTACTATTCACCTGTGCCACACCAATGAAGCGGTCGGTTTGGCAGACCTGTTCAGCTTAAAGTTCTACTGCCTCGATGGTCAACGCCTTATCCGCAAAGGCGATACCAAAGAATTCGTACTTGAAAACAATCCAAATGTCAAAATAAAGCATTTTGGCATCACCGCCATCGATGCTGGCTATTTTGAAGTTTACCGGCCAAATGGCAGCGTTTGGACATACGGTGGTGACTACGGTGCAAGCAATCCAGGTTTTACCTTTACCAGTCACGTTATTTCAGATGAGCGCACGGCAAGCACCACACGTTACGCATTAAGCAATGTCACCAGTGTCGACGGCAATCAAATGCACATCGGCTGGGTTCGCCCGTGGATATTTGAAAAAGAGGTTTATCCAAAAGAGATCACCTACGGCAACAATGAAGATACCCGGATAATATTTGATTATGCCGACCGCCTCGATGGCACCGATATCGCGGGCCCTGATGCGTTGCACAAAAATTATGGCTCATTACTGTCGACTTTGTCTGCCATCAACATACTGCAAAAAGATGACGCTGGCAGCTACCAAAAAATCAGTCAGTACATTTTGTATCATGACTACCCTACCGACTTGTTTGAAGATGAACTGCCACATCGTCAGCTTAGTCAAATTCAGCGCTGCGGCTTTAAAACAGACGGTGTTTCAGAATGTTATGCGCCGGTCAAAGTCGATTGGCAAAAAGTTGACCCGCTAAGCCGCTATCGCTATGTAAACAAGATCACCAGCAGCCTCGGTGCAGTTGCCCAGTTTGATATCGTCCAAATGGGCGACGATCATCCCGAAAGTTATTTCAGTGAAAAGCCCTTCGGTGAAGGGATAACACCGGCTGGCAGCGACACTGCTAAAGCCAAAAAAGTGGTCGCAATGCACAAGTCCAATGGTATTGGTGGTACAAATACCTTGCGATATGCCTATCAAGGCGATGTCATCACCCACATTGAAGGTCCGGACAGACCAGGACGAATGACACAATACAACGGCATGTTTGCGCAGCGAGTCACTAACGAGCAAACGGGTCATATCAGCTACGTGCAAAACTACGTTGATAAACCTTACTTGGGTAAAGTAGCACAAACCCGTGTCTATAACGCTGTTTATACCGGTAACAGCGATATCCCGCTCAGCATACAAGAAAACCATTATGCGCATAATAGCGAAAACCATGGTTACTTAACGGCCAATGCACCTTATTTGAAAACAACAACCCGCTATGCCTTTGAAGCCGGTAATCTGGTGGTGGTCAACCAAATTGACAACACCCATACCTTTGTCAACAATCTGATTGATAATACAGTGCAAACCGTTAAAGCGGCCAGTGCCTACACGCCAGGCAACGCAGGCAGTTTCTGGGGCGACAAAACCAAGGCAACTTTGACTGGTGTGATCCGCACCACAGTTAGCGAAACAAGCATTGAAAACCGCAGTGGTGACAATTATTGGCTAACCAACTTTGCGACGTCGGGTACCATCAGTAATTATGCCGGCGACGACAGTACAGGACAGCTCGACAGCCGTCAAAGCTTCGAAGCAACCCCGTATAACCTAACCAATAAAATTCATACTTTGACCAAGTTTAAGGGCGACACAGACTTGGAATTAACCACCACAAACAGCTACAACACCGTTGGTCAGCAAAATGGCGCGACCATCAGTGGTAGCCATATTACCCAAAGAAGCAGCAGCATCACGTCATTCCAGGATGGACGTTACCCCAGTGCATCAAGCAACGCACTGGGTCATACCACATCAGCAATTTACGACAACAGGTTTGGCCTGGCCACATCCGCTACCGATATCAATTCGCAAACAACCGACTATAGCTTTAATTCACTAGGACAGTTAGACACGTCTGACTCGCCCGATAACGTAAAAACCACGGTCACCAGAGTATTCTGTCAACAGGTAGGTTGCGAAGCAGTCGCTGGCGTTCTACCGATATTCAAAGTGCAAATTTCGTCGGCATTATTACCCACCAGATGGGCCTATTATGACACGCTAAAACGCGTCATCAGAACCCAAACGCAACAATTTGGCGCTTTGGGCGTTGTTAATCAAGATACCCTATATGATGGTTTCGGTCGTGTTTCGAAGTTGTCTAAACCCTACGATCCCGCAAACACCCTGCCCCACGAGATTGTCTACGCCAGCTATAATTACGATGCACTCGGTCGACTGTCAAGTGAACAACGGGCCGACAGCAGCGCGGTTAACGTCACATACCAATATGTTAGTGGTAACATTCAAATCACCACCAAACGTAAGGTACTCAGCGCCTTTGGGGTGGCACTGCCTGATCAGGTAGAAGTCGTCACTTTAAATCCATTGGGTGAAGTCATTACTAAGACCGATGCCAAGAACACCAGCGAAGAGATAAGCACCAGTTATCATTATTACGGTGATGGCCAAATTGAAACGATTCAAGTGGGTAACAATCCCGCGATAAGCTTCGAATTCGATAATGCCGGTAACCGACGCAAAATGTCAGATCCTAATACCGGACTCGAAGATCAACTATTCAATGGTTTAGGCTTGATTCGCCAAAGCACCAATAATGCCGGGCAGATCACCAGCTACAGCTATGACCTGCTTAATCGTAAGACGTTACAAAGTCACCAGGATGGTGGCACGTCGGCATGGATTTTTGACACTTATAATAGCAAAGTCACCCATGGCGCACTAATGGCCAAAAGTTATACCCCTACGGTCGGACAGCCAGCAGATTACCTTGAAAGCATTGAGTATTATGCCAATGCCAAACCGAAGAAGGTATCAACAACCCTGAGTGTTGCAGGCTTTAGTGATCGAACCTATAACACCAGCTTCACCTATGACAGTTTGGGCAGATTGGACAACACCACCTACCCCACAGGGCTGGTTGTTCAAAGCAAATACAGTAACGAAGGTTATTTGTCTGGTCTTTATGATGTCAACGACACGACGCACTTACAGACAATCAACAGTCTCAATGCGATGGGTAACACCACCAAACAAACCTTCGGCAATGGGGTTGTCACTGACTATGTCTTCGACGATATCACCAACGCCACAAAAGGCATTTATACCCAAGGCAACGGGTTTAACATTCAAAGCAACAGTTACCTGTGGCGCAGCAACGGGCAACTAGAGCGACGCCAACAAAATGTCAACGAAACTGGCCAAAGTGAAGTGCGTTATGACGCTTTTACGTACGACAACCTAAACCGACTCACCGACACAACGACCTATAAAGCCAACTGGTTAATGCGCAAACAGCACGTCGGCTACGACCTTGTTGGCAACATAACGACCAAAACCGGCGACGATGTCGCAGACAGTAAAGGCACTAACTACCAGT
>JABSOG010000823.1 GCA_013216025.1 Algicola sp.
CCGGAGGCCAAAATCGCGAGCTGGAGCTCGCTCCTACCGCCGCTTCGGCTTAAACTGCGCTGGGGTATTTTTGGTCAATGCCCGCTGTCCGCCTCTGGCTTGAAAGCCTTTGCCTTTGTTACGCTTAAGCTCATCGCGAGTTTCTGGCGGTACCAGTTGTTTCGGACTGTTGCCAATTAATCGTGCCAAGCCCATCTTTTTCAGGGCTTCGCGAATTTGTGGCCAGTTCTTTGGGTCGTGATATCGCAATATCGCTTTGTGCAAGCGTCTTTGAATCGCCCCTTTGGGCACCGTGACTTTTTCGCTTTTCTGGGTGATTTTATGTAGCGAATCGACACCGGTGTGGTAAATCGTGGTGGCGTTGGCCATGGGGGACGGGTAGAAGTTTTGTACTTGGTCGAGCTTGAATTTGTTACTCTTTAACCACAGCGCCAAGTTGACCATGTCCATGTCGGTGGTGCCTGGGTGGGCAGAGATGAAATAGGGGATCAAATACTGTTTTTTACCTGCCTCTTTAGAGTACTTGTCGAACAACTCTTTGAACTTGTCGTAGCTGCCCATGCCCGGTTTCATCATTTTTTTGAGCGGGCCATCTTCGGTATGCTCCGGGGCGATTTTCAAATATCCGCCAACGTGATGGGTGGCCAGTTCTTTAATGTAGCGTGGGTCTTCAACCGCCAAGTCGTAACGTACGCCAGAGGCTATCAGCACTTTTTTAATGCCTTTAACTTCTCGTGCCTTGCGATACAGGTTAATGGTTGGTTCGTGGTCGGTGTCCATGTGGCCGCAAATGTCAGGGAATACACAAGACAGGCGACGACAGGTTGATTCGGCTTTGTCGCTTTTACAACGCAGTTTGTACATGTTGGCCGTTGGGCCGCCTAAGTCAGAGATAACGCCGGTAAAGCCGGGGACTTTGTCTCTGATATTTTCGATTTCTTTGATGATAGATTCTTCTGAACGACTTTGAATAATACGTCCTTCGTGCTCGGTGATGGAGCAAAAAGAACAGCCGCCAAAACAGCCACGCATGATGTTGATTGATGTTTTGATCATGTCATAGGCGGGGATTTTTGCATCACCATAGCTGGGATGAGGTACGCGGGCGTACGGCAGGTCAAAAACGCCGTCCATTTCGTCGGTTTCGAGCGGGTAGGCGGGTGGGTTGACCCAAATCATCCGGTCGCCATGTTGTTGCGCCATGGCACGGGCGCAGCCGGGGTTGGTTTCTTGATGCAAGATTCTTGAAGCATGGGCGTAATGCATCTTGTCGTTTTTAACTTTTTCGAAGGGTGGCAGTTTTACGTAAACTTTTTCCCAAGGTTTGGGTTTGGCGGGTTGAATCAGCACAACCTTGGTCTCAGCCTCAGCAGGCTCTGCCGTTTTGATTGCACAGTTTGAATCTTCAATGGCATAAGGGTTGGCAATGGGGTCGATTTTGCCCATTTTGTCGAATACGGTTGAATCAACGCCTTTCCAGCCAGGCAGGGCGGTTTTTTGAATAACGACGGTGCCGCGAATGTCGACCATCGATTTAACATCTTCGCCATTTGCAAGACGGTGTGCGATGTCGACCAAGGGTCGTTCGGCGTTGCCGTAAACTAGTATATCGGCCTTGGCGTCAAATATTACCGAGCGTTTGACGGTGTCTGACCAGTAATCGTAATGAGCGATTCGGCGCAAACTCGCTTCGATACCACCGATGATCACCGGGATATCTTTAAAAGCTTCTTTACAACGTTGGGTATAAACGGTGACGGCGCGGTCTGGGCGTTTGCCGCCAATATCGCCTGCGGTATAGGCATCGTCGGTGCGTAATCTGCGTTCGGCAGTATAACGGTTGATCATCGAATCCATGTTGCCAGAGGTGACGCCAAAAAACAGGTTGGGTTTGCCAAGGGCCATAAAACCGTCTTTGCTCTTCCAATCGGGTTGCGACAAAATGCCGACTCTAAACCCTTGCGCTTCAAGCATTCTGCCAATCACTGCCATACCAAAACTGGGATGGTCGACATAGGCATCGCCAGTGACGACAATGATATCGCAGCTGTCCCAACCCAATTTTTTCATTTCTTTTTTGCTGGTGGGCAAAAAAGGCGCAGCCTTGCCCTGACCAAACTCTTCAGGCCGATAGGCGGGATACGAGAACAGGCTTTGCTTGGGTTTGAGTAATGGATTGGCCAGCATAGATTAAAATTTCAACTCTTTGGTGAAAATTGGTGGCGCATTATAGCAAAGAACCTTAAATGAAGCGATGTTTGTTTTTTAGCCAATGACAGCGGTAGTCAAAACTGAGGCATCGCGTTTGTGGATGAGCATTAATTATAGTGTTATCATGGCGATAGCCTATCAGGGACGCCATTACCAAACTATTTTAAAACCATTACAAAAAAGCGAAACAAAGACCGCAATGAATCATCTCGATAAACAACAACTGGCAATATTGCAATACAACGAAAAAGGGGTGGAGATCTACATGCGTTATGGTTTGACCCCTTTTGTTGACCCTACTCGGCAACTGAGGTTGTTGCACTTGCGGGTTGAACAAGCTTTGGGCGATGCTAAACGCAACGGTAATTATGGTTATTATGAAGACCTGCTCGACCAGTTGTGCGCCAGGCTCGATGGCGCCAATCAGTCAAAAGAGACCTTGAAAGAAAAAGCGGATCAGAAAAAAGAGCGTAAAATTCGTTTTGAATTGAATCGTTTTTTGCTTGGCCTCCCTTGTGAAGAGCCTAGTGGAGAAACAAACCTCGCTATTACTGTAGATGACTTGTATCAACATTTTCTCGATGCCAAAGTTGCCAATTTTCGCCTGCCTTATGTATTGAAACTGAATCAGCCCGCCAGTTTAGACAACCTGTCGTTTGTGGCGTTGAACAAAAACGAAAAGACCAAACGATATTATGGTAATGCGACGCAAATTTTGATTCGGCTGCGCAATACTTTTGAGCAGGTAGAGATCACTATGGTGGAGTTAACGCTGGATCTTTATCGTAATAACTATGAATTTAATTTGGCGATGGGCGACCGAGAAACGCGGCGTTACACCGTGATTGATGAATCAAAACCGGTGACTTTGGATAATTTACATATTGTCTATGATTTGGCTTCGAAGCCGTAGGCAAAAACAAGTTGTGTTTTATTCCTAATTAAGCGAACCTCTAATCACGGTATCCACAGCTTGCGATTTCACGATAATGAGCCAAATTAACGACGACCAGCGCCATCATCTCTATCGACAAACACTGTCGGCTTGCCCGTCTTGTGACGTGGTGATGCAACGCCACAATATGAAAGAAAACCAGTGCAGTATTTGCCCGCGCTGTGGTTCTAAAGTGGAGTATGTTCAGGATTGTTGTCCGCAGACGCTTAAGTGGACGGTGATCGCCGCCTTGTTTTTTTATATCCCTGCCAATTTTTACCCGCTGGTGTCGGTGGAGATCGCCGGCACCATTCAATCTACCTCGGTTTTTAATGGGGTGATTTTGTTAATCGAGCAACAAAAAGCCATTACTGCCGCGATTGTGTTATTTTGTAGCCTAATTGTACCTACATTTGTTATTGTGACTTTTACGGCTTTGTTGGTTGTTCGAAATTACCATATCGCACTGGGCTTTCAGTATTATTGCGTGCGTTTGTTAGTTCAGCTACGTCATTGGTCGATGCTCGACATTTATTTAATCAGTTTTTTAATCACCATGTTTAAAGTCATGGACGTAGGCGAGGTGCAAATGGAAATTGGCATTTATGCCTTTGTGGGCCTGACTTTGAGCGTTAACAAGTTGTTTGTTACCTATGATAGGCCCGCGCTGTGGCGCTTGATAAGCCATTGAATAAATCTGCTAAAAAGCCGATGAAAACGGCTGCGCAACTTGGGTTTATCATGTGTCACGACTGCCATGCGCTCAATGATGCTCGTGATGTCGAATGTTACCGTTGCAAAGGTGTGCTTAATTCGCGTCGGCCCAACAGCATGCGC